>JAGHDA010000170.1 GCA_021160185.1 Verrucomicrobiota bacterium | reverse complement strand
GCCAAATCGAAGGGACTGAACGCCGCCGCCCAGAGCGCCCCCGTTCCGGCCGCCCCCAGCCAAAGCCGCGCGCGGCCGAGTCCGCGCCGCGTTTGCCTTCTTGTCGCTTCGTCCGATTCCGCGCGCTCCACGGCGGTAGGTTGCAAGAAACCGCCGCAGCGGCAAAGATTGCTCTTTACGCCGCGGAGGCGGCGAGACGAACAGTGCATGAGCGCGTTGCGTGGCAATTCGGTTCCCCGTTGGATTCGAAAGCCGAGGGCTTTGCCGCCCGAAAGCGAGGGCTGGCCTCGTCCGTGGGTCTTTCTGCGATATCACGCCGGCGGACGGCACATCTACCCGGCGATGATCGGCGCGGCTTCGCCGGACGCAGCCCCGGGCGACCTGGTTCATGTTTTCGAAAAGGGCGGCAAGCTGTGGGGCGCGGGCCTTTACAATCCGCGCGCCCCTGTGCCGGTTCGGCTGACGGGCGAATTGGGGGCGGAGGCTTCCGAGGCGTTGTTGGACGAGCTGATCGAGCGCGCCTTGAGTTTGCGGCTGGATGTGTGGCGGCTTCAGGAAGAAACCGAGGCTTTTCGAGCGATCCATTCCGACGGCGACGGCCTGGGCGGCCTGGCGGTGGATCGGCTGGGGTCTGTGCTGAGCGTGGAAGTCCGCTCCCTCGGCGTCTGGCGACGGCTGGAGCGCTGGCTGCCGCGGCTGCGCGCCCGGTTGGGGACGCGCCGGGAACGGATAGCGGTCGATCCGGTCGCCGCCCGGCTGGAGGGCATCGCCGCGCCCGAACCGGCCCGGATCGCGCCCGTCAAGTTTCGGGAGCACGGCGTCCGATACGAAGTGGATTTCCGCTCGGGACATAAGACCGGATTCTTTTGCGATCAACGGGAGAACCGGCTTCGGTTCGCGCGGTTGGCCAAAGGGCTGCGCGTGTTGGATCTTTGCTGTTACACGGGCGGGTTCGCCCTGGCGGCGAAGGTCTTGGGCGGCGCGGCCGAGGCGACCGGCGTGGATCTTGACGAGACGGCTTTGGCCCAGGCCCGCCGCAACGCCCACCTCAACCAGGCTCGCGTCCGGTGGGTTCACGCCGACGCTTTCGCCTACGCCAGGCAGATGGCGCGCAACGGGACGCAGTGGGACGCAGTCGTCCTCGATCCGCCCAAGTTTGTCGAAAGCCGGGGCGAGGCGGCTCGGGGCCGCCGGAAATACGAGGACTTGAACCGATTGGCTGTGGCGCTCGTCCGCAAGGGCGGCTGGTTGGTGAGCTGTTCCTGCTCCGGCCTGCTGCCCGAGGCGGAGTTCGAGCAGTTGGTCATTCGCGCCGCTCATCGGCAGGGGCGGCGGCTTCAGTTGGTCGATCGCACGGGCGCCGGGCAGGATCACCCGGTCTTTTCCGATTGTTTGGAGGGGCGCTATCTGAAGGTTCTTTGGGCTCGCGTGTGGTGAAGCTCCGGCGGGGCGGGGAATTGCGGCGAGGGAGCTTGTTCTAAAGCCCCAGGGCTTTTCGGATGACGGCGGACATCCAATGGAGTTCGTCGTCGCTCAGGTTGGAGAGCAGGCCCGTTTCCTCGCCGTTTGTTCGAACCACCTTGAGTTCCAGGATGGGCGTGTCGTTGACTTCGATGCCGCTGGGACCGACACGGACCGCCCGAATCTCATCCCGAGGGATGGAGATCACTTTGCGGCGGAAGGGGCTGATGAGGGCCGCGCGGAAACCGCCCGCGTCCGCCTGGACCATCGCCCGCAGGCGTCCGCGATGGATGGCGTAAAGCAGCATGCCCACGCCCACGGCCCAGAAAACGCTCAGCAGCCCGTAGAGGAGCAGGGCGGGGGGCTCCTTGCCGCTCTCGTTGGGCAGAAGAATCATCGCCGGCGTGAAAAGCGCCATAAACAGGAGCCACGCGATTGAAAAACCGAAGAACTTGCCCTTTCCCTTGCCGAGCCCTCTCGGCGGCACGGTGAACCGCGCGCCCCCGGGCCATTCTTCCAGGCGGATTTGGGTTCCCGGCGGCGGAGTCGAGGCGTCCGCTTCTGTCAGCGGTCGAACTTCGCCGTAGCCGCTTTCAAACACGGCGAGCTTCTTGTGCCGCACGGCCTCGATCTTTCCGGCCAGAAACTTGGAGACCGCCTCCAACCACTCTTTCGGGTAGCCCATTACGAGCGCCCGCGAACGTCCTTGAGTCAGGGCCGCGGCGAGGGCGGCCGTCTTACCGAACGGATTGGAGACCACGGGCTGGCCGTCGATTTGCGCGTTGCCCGAAGCGACCTGGAGGTAGCGGAGGCGTTCGAGCGGCACGCGCCGCCGCCAGCGGAGGCTGCCGATCCGCTCCGCCGTTACCAGGTTGTCCCCGTCGATTCCTATGTCCGTTCGCCCGACCAAGGCGCTCAGGCCGATGAGGATGGGGATGACGCCCGCCAACATGAAAAGCCCCAGAACGCCGGCCAGGATGCCGAAGTCCTCCCAGGAAGCCGCGTCGCGACTCGCCAGGAAAAGCACAACCGCGGGGAAGCCGATGAAAACGAGGCCGAAAAGGATAAACAGCGCCCCTCCCAGCTTGTAAAAGCCCCACGGCCGTTTGGGGAGGCGAACCAGAACCCCGTTCGGCGTCTCCACGACCTTGATCTGAGGCGGAAGCGTTTCTTCCATTGTTTTGGTTTGCAGAACCAGCATGCCATTTCCCGGCGTAGAGGGGCAAGTCCGCGCCGGCTTTGCTGCCCCGCCGCGCTTGACGGAAAGGCAGGGCCTCGGCTAGGTTGGCTCCGGACATGACGCGTTCGATGGAAACAACTCAAGACTTCCTGATCCCGATGGTCGTGGAGCAGACGGGCCGCGGCGAGCGGGGCTATGACATTTACTCCCGTCTGCTGGTTGACCGCATCATCTTCCTGGGCACGCCGATCGACGACATCGTAGCCAACGTCGTTATCGCCCAGTTTCTCTTCCTCCAGATGCAGGATCCGAAGAAGGACGTGCACCTCTACCTGAACACGCCAGGCGGGAGCGTGACGGCCGGTTTGGCGATCTACGACACGATGCAGTATCTGACGTGCGACGTGAACACCTATTGCATCGGGCAGGCGGCCAGCATGGGGGCGGTGTTGTTGGCGGCCGGAGCCAAAGGCAAACGCTACGCTTTGCCCAACGCCCGGATCATGATCCACCAGCCCTGGGGCGGGGTGCAGGGAGCGGCCGCGGACATCAGCATCCAGGCGCGCGAGATTTTGCGGCTCAAGGACCGCCTCAACGAGATCCTCGCTTTTCATTCGGGACGGACAGTCGAGCAGGTGGCCAAAGACACCGACCGGGATCGATTCATGTCCGCCGAGGAAGCCAAGGATTACGGCCTGGTGGACGAAGTGGTCAAGTCCCGGAAACAGATTGCTTCCCCGGAAAAGGCGGAGAAGAAGGAAGAGGTTTCCGCGAAATGAGCCCGCTCCGCGCGGCCGCCTGAACACGGGGCTGCGGCGGCGGACAAGCTTCCTCTGGTTATGGCCAACCCCAAACGACTTGCCCTTTGCAGCTTTTGCGGGCGCTCGCAGGCCGAGGTCCGCAAACTCATCAAAGGTCCGGGCGTCTACATCTGCGACGCGTGTGTGGACCTGTGCAAAGAGGCGCTGGACCGGGAATTGCAAGGGGCCTCCCGCCGCAAGGCTCTCCGGCTCAAAGCGCCGCGGCCCGCCGAAATCAAGCGCCATCTGGACGCGTACTGTGTCGGCCAGGAACAGGCCAAGCGAACCCTCGCGGTGGCGGTCCACAACCATTACAAGCGCATCCTTGCCGAGGCCGCCTCGCGCGACCGCGCCGAGGACGAGGAGGAAGTCGAGCTGGAGAAGAGCAACATTCTCCTCATCGGCCCCACTGGCTCGGGCAAGACGCTTCTGGCCCGCTCCCTGGCTCAAGCGCTGGACGTGCCCTTCGCGATTTCCGACGCCACCACGCTTACTGAAGCCGGCTATGTGGGCGAGGATGTGGAGAACGTGATCTTGCGGCTTTTGCAGAACGCCGGCTATGACGTGGAGCGCGCCCAGGTCGGCATCGTCTACATCGACGAGATCGACAAGATCGCGCGGCGGACTGAGAACGTTTCCATCACCCGCGATGTTTCCGGGGAGGGCGTCCAACAAGCGCTCCTGAAGATTCTCGAGGGCGCGGTGTGCAATGTGCCGCCCCAGGGCGGCCGCAAGCATCCTCACCAGGAGTTCGTCCGCGTGGACACGCGCAACATCCTCTTCATCTGCGGCGGGGCCTTCGTGGGGTTGGAGAAGATCGTTCAACGGCGCGTGGGCCGGCGCGCCCTGGGGTTCGCCGCCGGGACGGAGGAAACCGAGAGCCCTCAAAATCTCCTCCAGGCGGTCGAGCCGGAGGACTTGATCTCTTACGGTTTCATTCCGGAATTTGTGGGGCGGCTTCCGGTCGTCTCCGTTCTGGAAGACCTGACGGAGGAGCAGTTGGTCAGGATTCTGCTGGAGCCGAAAAACGCGCTGGTCAAGCAATACCGCAAGCTCCTGGCAATGGAAGGGGTGGATCTGCGCTTCGAACCGGAAGCGCTGCGGGAGCTGGCGCGCAAGGCCACGGAAAAAGGCACCGGCGCGCGGGCGCTCCGCTCCCTCATCGAGCGGCTCATGCTCGACGTCATGTTCGAGATTCCCGACCAGGACAATATCCGCTCGATCACCATCACTGCGGAGGTTGTCCGCGGCGAAGCCGGCCCGATTCTCGCCCGCCGCCGCAAGAAGAAGGCCGCCTGAGCGGAGACTTTGGCGTTCCTGCGGCGCCGTTGCCGGCGCAGCGGGCCGCCGGGCGGCGCTTTTGGGGATTGGCTCCCATTTCTGTTTCCGGGCATACTGCGGCGCGGCGCGCGACAGGCGGCGCGCAAAGGCGCGTCGGGCCCGCGCCGGAAAGGAGCAATCCCGATGAAACGATGGCAGTGGCGGCTCGGGGCGGTTCTGGCCGCTGTGGCGGCGTGCGCGGCCGCGGAAAGCCCTCTCGTCTTGAAACATGTGCGCCGACCCGAAGCGGCGGCGGAGAATCTGTTGCGGCCCGATCGGTGGCGGCCTTGGGGCGCGGGCTTCAAGCGCGAGGGGAAAGAGTTTGTGTGCGACAACGGCCGGGACGCCTCGGCCCAGAGGGGCGCTTCCCAGACGGTGGTCCTGAATCAAAAACGTCCTGTTCCCATCCTTGCAGCGGCCGCGAGCCGCGCGGCGGATGTGAGCGGCGGCGCAAGCAGCGATTATTCCCTGTACCTGGACATCATTTACGCCGACGGGACGCCGCTTTGGGGGCAGACGGCCGCTTTTTCGCCGGGAACCCACGATTGGGAGATCCGCAAGGTGCTCGTGGTTCCCGAAAAACCGATCCGAAGCGTCACGGCGCATCTCCTCCTGCGGCGGCGCGCGGGCCAGGCGCGGTTCAAGGACGCGCGGCTTCTGACGCTGGAGCCCCCGCCGGGCTGCCAACTTTTCGACGGCGAGCCCGTGAAGGTTGCGCGGGTTCCCTCGAGCGGGTTTGAGGTCCGCGACGCGGCGGCGGATTCGGATTTTGTGGCTCCGAAGAACGGACGCGCCTTGGGCGTGGCGATTCAGACCCAAGAGCGCGCCGGTTTCGGCGGCGCGCGGGTGGTGGATGTGACCGTGCGGGAGCTGACCGGCCGCGATCGGGCGATCAGCTTGGTGTGGGCGCGGCGGCTTCCGGAAGGGCGCGCCCTCTGGTTTCAAGATCCCCGTCGGGAGACAAGGGTCGAGCCGAATCGCGAATACACCTGGACCGCTCGATTTCGGGCCGGAGCGAACGGCGGGCTCTCGCGCTGGCCCTTCGCCGCAGTCGGAGTCAACGGCCGCGGATATGCTCTGGGCATCGACCCCACGCGCCCGGCGTTTTTCCGCGTAGGCTATCACAGCGGATCGCGCCAGTTGTTCGTGGTGTGGGATCTGGGTTTCGCCCCGGAAAAGCGCGAGGTCCGCCTGCGATTCTGTGAATTTCAGTTCGACGCCGCCCACGGATTCCGGGCCGCTTTGGATCAATGGTATCGCATCTTTCCCGATCAATTTGCCTGTCGCGTTCCGGAGCAAGGCCTGTGGATGCCGTTCGCCCCGATCAGCAAGGTCGAGGGGTGGAAAGACTTCGGATTCAAGTTCAAGGAGGGCGCCGGAGAGGTCGCTTGGGACGACGCGCACGGCATCCTCACCTTCCGTTACACCGAGCCGATGACATGGTGGATGCCGATGGATCCCGGGGAGCCGAGAACTCTGGACGCCGCCTTGGCCCACGCGCGCCGGCTGGCCGCAGGCGCCGACGCCGGACTGGCCGCGAAGGCCCAGGCCTTGTGGACAAGCGGCATGTTCGACGAGGCGGGACGCTTCGCCTGCCTGTTCCGGAACGCTCCTTGGTGCAACGGCGCGATTTGGAGCATGAACTCGATGCCCGGCATCCGCGGCGAGATTACAGACTTCAAGCTCAAGTGGAACGAGAAGATCGCGCGCCGCTGGTACGGTCCGGACCGGCGCGCCGATTTGGACGGCGAATACATCGATTCCAGCGAGGGCTATGTCACGGCGGAGCTGGATTTTCGCCGGGATCATTTCGCCGCCGCCGACACGCCGCTGACCTTTTCGCTGGACGGCCGAAAACCGGCGATCTTCCGCGGGCTTACGGCCTTTGAATACGTGCGGGCGTTGGCTCGGGAGATGCGCCGGAGGGGCAAGTTCGCCATGGCCAACAGCACGCCTTCCCGCCTTTGCTGGCTCGCGCCTTGGCTGGACGTGATGGGCACGGAGACCGATTGGAACCCGGGCGGTCGATGGCGGCCGATGTCCGACGCCGAGCTGCTCTACCGCCGCGCTCTCTGCGGCCCCAAGCCTTTCTGCTTCCTGATGAACACCGACTTCTCCCGGCTTTCCCGCGATCGGGTCGAGCGCTACATGCAACGCGCCGTGGCCTACGGGATGTTTCCCGGCTTTTTCAGCGCCAACGCCGCCACCGGCCACTACTT
>JAGHDA010000014.1 GCA_021160185.1 Verrucomicrobiota bacterium | reverse complement strand
GTATTGCTCACGTCAAGCCCGGGAGTTGACCATGCGAACCTCGCCGGGACCGCGCTGAAGGCGACGTTGAAAGAACACAAGCCCGACGCTGTTTTGCTTGCCCCGTTCGGGAGCTGAAGAGGCGTTGCCTCGACTGAGGCAGACGCCGAGGCGAGAAGGCGGATTCAAAGGAGCGCGGGCTTCCAGCCCGCGAGGCTCCGCCGCCGTGGCGGCGCTCCTGCTTTCTCGGAGCGCCCGGCGTCTCGTTGGCTTGGCGCCGCGGCCAAGATGGCCGCGATCCATTTTTTTGTCGCGACTCCGGGGCGGGCCCGGCAGGAACGTTCGCTCATCCCCCTCAGGTCACCGAATAGACGCCCCAGTGGACGAACATCCCGAAACGGGCCGTGTTCCACCACCGCATTTTGGCGCGATGCTGCTCGGGCGTCTCTTTCAGGAGCGGCGAAGCGGGAGCAGGAGCAGGTTCGTTAGAAGAGGACACTCCGGCGGTAGCCTTTCATGACGCCAACAAGCATGCCGACGCAGCTCCGAGAGGTTTCAATGCTTTCATTCGTGAAGGCCTCAAGTGCCCGGACTGCCGATGGTTTCAGCAATTTGCTGTGCGTCCACATCGTAGACCGCCATCTTCCCGCTTGTCACGCCGAGAATGCGCTGGCCATCAAACCATTCCGGGCGCCCGCCCAGATAACGATGCGCGGCGAGGCCGGCGCCGTGCGGGTGAATGGCGACGGATGGGGCAAGCTTGCGGCCTTGCAGTCCAAGTGATCGATGGGCCCGACGCGCTGTTCGAGGTCGCTCGGATTTTGCGCCGGATCATGGCGGAAGCCCCGGCGGCAGCGAAAAGTTGAGTGGCAGAAATCAACTCACTGAATTTCTGCATGATATTGCTGGAGTGATTTCACAGTGAGATTGCCGCTGCGCGCCTCGCCGATTCCCTGTACGGAGGCTTTGGCCGCCGCCGGGGTGGTGATGTAGGGGATGCGATATTTAACGGCTGCTTTGCGAATGTAGGCGTCGTCCGCCTGGCTCATCTTGCCGATTGGCGTGTTGATGATCAGATGGATTTCTCCGCTCTTGATCTCATCCACTATGTTGGGACGTTGCGCTTCGTGGATCTTGTAGCTCAACTCCGCCTGGATCTGGTTCTCCTGCAGGAAGGCTCGCGTTCCGCGCGTGGCCTTGATGCGGAAGCCCAGTTCCTGGAATCGGCGCGCCGTCTCCAGAATGGCCGGTTTGTCCTTGTCGGCGACGGAGATAAACACGGCGCCCTTCAGGGGCAGCGCGGGTTGCGCGGCCGCCGCCGCTTTGAAGTAGGCCAGGCCAAAGGTTGGCGCCAAGCCCAGCACTTCGCCGGTGGAACGCATTTCCGGCCCCAGAACCGGATCCACTTCCGGGAACATGTTGAAGGGCAGGACGACTTCCTTGACGCCGACATGGGGGATGCGCCGTGGCTTCAGGTTCAGGTCCCGCAGCTTGTCGCCCAGCATCAATTGCGTGGCGATCCGCGCCATGGGCACGCCGCAGACCTTGGACACCAACGGCACTGTCCGCGAGGCCCGGGGATTGGCTTCGAGCACGTACACCTTGTCTTGGGCGATGGCGTACTGAATGTTCATCACGCCTACCACCTGGAGTTCCCGGCCCAGTCGCAAGGTGTATTCCTCAATGGTCCGCAGGTGCTTTTGGGGCAGCGTCACCGGCGGGATGGCGCAGGCCGAGTCTCCGGAATGGACGCCCGCCTGCTCGATATGTTCCATCACCGCCGGCACGAAGGCGTCGACGCCGTCCGCCAGCGCATCCGCCTCGGCCTCGATAGCGTTTTCCAGAAAGCGGTCGATGAGAATGGGGCGTTCCGGGGTGACGTCCACGGCGGCCTCGACATATTCCTTGAGGCTGGCCTCGTCATGCACGATCTCCATGCCGCGACCGCCCAGGACATAGGAGGGGCGCACCATCAAGGGATATCCGATGCGGCGGGCCAGGGCGAGCGCCTCGTCGAGATTGCTGGCCATGCCGGACTCGGGCATGGGAATGCCCATCTGGTCCATCATTTTGCGGAAGCGATCTCGATCTTCCGCCAGATCAATGACATCCGGGCTGGTGCCCAGAATGTGGACGCCCGCCGCGGCGAGTTCGTTGGCGATGTTGAGAGGCGTTTGTCCGCCGTACTGGACCACCACCCCTTCGGGTTTCTCCTTCTCGTAAATGGCCAGGACATCTTCGACCGTCAACGGTTCGAAGTAGAGCTTGTCCGAGGTGTCGTAGTCGGTGGACACGGTCTCGGGATTGCAGTTGACCATGATGGTTTCGTAACCGGCTTCCCGCAGAGCCAACGCCGCGTGGACACAGCAGTAGTCAAACTCGATTCCCTGTCCGATGCGATTGGGGCCGCCGCCGAGCACCATGATCTTCTTGCGGTCGCTGGTGGACACCTTGTCCGGGGCGTTGTAGGTCGAGTAGTAGTAGTAGGCGTTTTCCACGCCGCTTACCGGCACGGCGTCCCAGCACTGCACGACGCCCAGGGCGATGCGTTGTTTGCGGATTTGCGCCTCCGGGATCTCCAGGATCTGGCTCAAGTACCGATCAGCAAAACCGTCTTTCTTGGCCTGAATCAGCAGCTCATCCGGCAGCTTGCCGCCTTTGTGCTGGAGCAGCTTTTCCTCCAATTCAACCAGTTCCTTCATTTGCTGGAGGAACCACGGCTTGATGTGCGTTCTGGCGTAAAGGTCCTCGATGGAAGCTCCTTTGCGCAACGCTTCGTACAGCAGGTATTGACGTTCGCTGCTGGGTTCGTTCAGCCGTCGCAGCAATTCTTCCAGAGGAAGCTCGTGGAAGTCTTTGGCGAAACCCAGTCCGTACCGGCCGTTTTCCAACGAGCGGATGGCTTTCTGGAACGCTTCCTTGTAGGTTTTGCCGATGCTCATGACTTCCCCCACCGCCCGCATTTGGGTGCCTAGTTTGTCCTCGGCGCCCTTGAACTTCTCGAAGGCCCAGCGGGGGAACTTGACGACGACATAATCTCCGGATGGCGTGTACTTCTCAAGTGTGCCCTCCCGCCAATAGGGAATCTCGTCCAGGGTTTGACCGCAGGCCAGTTTGGCGGAAATCAGGGCGATGGGGAACCCGGTCGCTTTCGAAGCCAGAGCCGAGGAACGCGAGGTGCGGGGGTTGATTTCGATGACGACCACGCGCCCGGTCTTGGGATCGTGAGCAAACTGGATGTTGGTGCCCCCGATCACCTGGATGGCTTCGACGATCCTATAGGCGTATTCCTGCAGCCGGGCCTGGAGTTTGGGGTCGATCGTCAACATGGGCGCCGCGCAGATCGAGTCGCCGGTATGCACCCCCATGGCGTCGATGTTTTCGATGAAACAGACGGTGATCATCTGATTCTTAGCATCCCGCACCACTTCCAGTTCCAGCTCTTCCCAGCCCAGCACGGACTCCTCGACCAGAATCTGGCCGACCATGCTTGCGGCGATGCCGCGGGCGGCCACTACCCGCAATTCCTCCACGTTGTAAACCAACCCGCCGCCGGTGCCGCCCAGCGTGTAGGCGGGCCGGATCACCACGGGATAGCCGAGTTCGTTCGCGATGGCCTCGGCTTCTTCCACGCTGAAGGCGGGTTGGCTGCGGGGCATCTCGATCCCCAGTTTGCTCATCGTTTCCTTGAACGCGATACGGTCTTCCCCCTTTTCAATCGCCTCCGATTCGACCCCGATGATGCGGACCCCGTACTTGTCCAACACGCCCTCCTTGGCCAGTTGGGCGGAAAGGTTCAGCCCGGTCTGCCCGCCCAGATTGGGCAGCAGCGCGTCGGGCCGTTCCTTCTCGATGATTTGGGTGATCGCCGGGACGGTCAGCGGCTCAATGTAGGTCACATCCGCCATGCCCGGATCCGTCATGATGGTTGCCGGATTGGAATTCACGAGCACGATCCGATAGCCCATGGACCGCAGGGCCTTGCATGCCTGGGTGCCGGAGTAGTCGAATTCGCACGCCTGGCCGATCACGATGGGACCGGAACCGATGATCAAGACGGTGTTGATGTCGCTTCTTTTGGGCATAATGTTTCTTCGTAGCTGCTCAGAGATCCAGTTGATGGCCCGCGCTTGCCGGAACGCGCCGGGCACTTATAAAGCCCGAGTAATTGGGCGCGCAAACAAAATCCATTGCCGTGACGCCTTTTGGAGTGATCACGTCGGTGAGCCGGCTTGGGGGCGGCGCTACGGTCGGCTGAAACCCTGCTCGCGTTGGCGGCGCAAGACGGCCGAGAGGCGCTTCACCACGTCCGGGTGTTGCGCGGCTACGTCGACAGTTTCGGCCGGATCCGTCTCGAGGTTGTAGAGCTGCGGCCTGAACTGGTCGGCTTTGGGGCCGCGTTTGCCCGGCAGTTTGCGGCCGGGCCGGGCGCGGGGCGCGCCCTCGATCCATTTCCATGGACCGCTGCGGATGGCAAAGACGCCATTGGCGCTCTGCAGAAGCAGGTCCCGGCGAAGCGGCTGCGTCGGGTTGCCGGTGAAAGCCGGCAGCATGTTGACGCTGTCGGGCGCGGCGGCGGCGCGGTCGAGGCGGGGTTCGCCGACTGCGGCCGCCGCGGTGGCGAACAGGTCCACCAGCCCGATCACCTGGTCGCTCACCGTGCCGGCGGGGACGTAGCCCGGCCAGCGGGCGATGAACGGCACGCGGAAGCCGCCTTCCCAGATGTCGTGTTTGCCGCCGCGCAACGGGCCGTTGATCTTCAGCCCGGCGTCCATCGCCCGCGCCTGCGTGTTGCTCTTGGTCTTGCGCGCCACCACGCCGCCGTTGTCGCTGGTGAAGATGACCAGCGTGTTCTCGGCTGCGTTCATCTTGTCCAGCGTGTCGAGGATCCGGCCGACGCTGAGATCCAGGTCGTGGATGAAATCGCCATACGGCCCAGCCTTGCTGGCGCCGCGGGTCTGCTCCGAAGGCGTAATCAACTCATGCACCGCCACCGGGGCGAAGTAGAGGAAGAAAGGCCGATTCCGGCCGCGCTGCCGTTCCAGCCAGGCCACCGCGCGATCGGTCAGTTCGCCCATCGTTTTCGGATCGTCGCGCTGCGGCGCATCCAATCCCCAATTGCCTTTGGACGGCGTTCGTTTGCTCGAACGCAGGCCATAGACCCAGTGGTTCTCGACGAACACCCGCGTGATATCGTTGTGATTCTGGGGCACGGCGAACTGGTAATCGAACCCGAGCTCCAACGGGCCGGGCTTGAGCTCCTTGGTGTAGTCCACCGGTTTGACCGTGCCGTAGCCAAGATGCCATTTCCCGACCATCGCCGTGGCGTAGCCGTGGCGCTTGAGCAGCGAGGCCAGCGTGGGCCGGTTGGTTTCGATGAGCAACGGGTCAAAGGGGCTGAGCGTGCCGCCGTAATTCAGCCGCGTGCGCCAGCAATAGCGTCCGGTCAACACGGCATACCGCGTGGGCGTGCAGACGGAGCCCGGGGTGTACGCCTGGGTGAACCGCCGCCCTTCGCGCGCCAGCCGATCCATGTTCGGCGTGCGCACCAATCTGGGATCCGCGCCGTAACAGCCCGCGCTGCCGTAGCCGAAGTCGTCGCTGAGGATGATGACGATGTTGGGATGCGTGGCAGCAGCGGCCCTCGCGTGAGGACTGAGCGCGCACAACAAAGCGGCGAGAAAATAAACGATGCGTTGACTCATGGGATTATTGGTTTTTTGGTTTTGAGTGGCGGGGCGTGCGGATCGGCAATCTTTGAACCCCGCCAGACGCCAGCTTTTCCGCTGAACCGCACGCGCAACGTCCTTGCCGGAGACCTGTTTCACAAAGCGAGTTTAATGGCTTGGTGGCTCGGGGCAATATCGCGCTCCGGTGTTTTGACTCCCAGCCAGCCCTTGATCGCCTCATGGAGGTTGGCCGCGACTTCTTCCACGGTGTCCCCCTGGGCAACGCAACCTGGCAAGGCGGGGCTTCGGCCCAGCAACCGTCCTCTTCCGCCTCATGCATGGTCGTTTCCCAACTCGCGCTCGAATAGTATCAGAGCGAACCGGCGGCTCAAGCCCCCCAACTGCCGTCCACCGTCAGCGCCGAATCAGCAGTCCGGGCGTCTGCCGCGCCCGCCCCAAGAAGAAAGCGGGAGCAGATCACGGGATTCGTGGAAACGCGGAAAGATGTTGCTGCAATCGGGCGGAGAGTTCTTGGACGATAGGCCTGACTTGAGACGCGCCGGCGAGGTTGTGATTCTCTTCCGGATCGGCGGCGTGATCGTAGAGTTCGCGGGCGCCGTCGCTCCACTCGGTGTAACGCCAGCGGTCGGTGCGGATGCTGTCGCCGCGCACTTTGGAGCCGCGGGTAACCAAAGTGAACGCGACCTTCTTGCCCGGGCGGCTCGGGTCTTCGAGCAGCGGACGCAGGGTTTGACCGGCAAGGTTGGACGGCGGCTTCAAACCGCAGTAGTCGGCGATGGTGGGGTAGAGGTCCACGAACTCGACCAGGCCGCGGGCCACGCCAGGTTTCACGCCGGGACCGGCGATGATCAACGGCGCGCGGCAACTGCGGTCGAACAGCGTGTTCTTGTTCCACCACTGGCGTTCGCCCAGGTGATAGCCGTGGTCGCCGAGGAGGATGACCAGCGTGCGGTCCCAGAGGCGGCGGCGGTCGAGCGCGTCGAGCACGCGGCCAACCTGGGCGTCCATGAACGAGGCGCAGGCGTAGTAGGCGCGCAGGAATTCCTTGCGCTCCCGGTCGGTGAATTTCCGGAACGCCTCGCCGTACGCGCCGAAGCCGACGGCCCAGGGCGGGGCGGGCGTCATGTCCGGCGGGTCGCGGTAGAGCTTGAGCGAGCCTTCGGGATAGAGATCGAAATATTTTGCCGGCGCGAGGAACGGGTCGTGCGGTTTCATGAACCCGGCGCCAATGATCCAGGGCTGGTCGCCGAGTTTCTCGATGCGCTCGATTACGGCGCGGGCGATTTGGCCGTCGGGTTGGTCTTCATCGCCGCCGGCCATCATGCCCCAGTGACACCACTTCAACTTGCCGCCGGTGAGGTTGCGGCCGGCGAGCTTCTTGCGGCCGAGATCGGTGGCCTGGTAGGCCTGGGCGGTGTGCCAGGACTTGGGCAGGTCCATCCAGCGCTGGCGCAGCGCAGTGTTTCGGCCGCCGCCCAAGTGAAAGATCTTGCCGAAAGAAGCCGCGTGCCAGCCGTGTTCTTTGAGCAGTTGGGGGAAGGTCACCACATTCGGGAGCTTGTCGCGCAGGAGCGTGCGGTTGTCGGTGACGCCGGTCTGGTCCGGGCGCAGGCCGGTAAGGAACGAGGAGCGGCTGGGATTGCAGACCGGATACTGCGCATACGCTCGATCGAAGCGCACCCCGCGCGCGGCCAGGCGATCGATGTTCGGAGTGTGGACGGTCCGATTGCCGTAGCAGCCCAGCGTGTCGCGCAGGTCATCCACTACGATGAGAAGGACGTTGAGACGCGGGGCGGCGCGGGCAGCGGGAGCGAGAACAGACAGGCCGGCAAGGGCAAGGCCAAGGGCGAAGAAGGCCCGGTGTGATCTATTCGGCGGCGTCAATGTGCTCATTGGTTGCTGCTGTCGTTTGGTGATATCTATCGGACAACAGGAGCCGGATGGCAAACCCGAACTTCGAGTTAGGGCGGCCGCGTCGGCATAGTCCCAAGGCTAGAACAAGATGTCATGTGAAGCCGGCGATGACCGGACTAGGGGGGGATGCCGGCCCGGGTTTGCGCGGCGTCCACATTCCAAAACACCCAAAGGACCAGCAGGACGGGCAATAGCAGACGACCCATGGCGTAACCAAGGGGTCGAATGCTTTTCATGGCTGACGACACATCGTGATCTTTCGCCAGGGGATACCCGCGCTTTGAGGAAAAAGCCGACTGCTTGTCCTTGCTGAGAACACGGCGTGGACCGGCTGGAATCAGGCCCGCGCTACGGCCGCGCAGGCCCGGCGAAGGCATTCCTCGAACGGCCGGCCGCCTCATGTGTCGGTTTGGCGCGTGATCACCAAATCATGGCTCGACACGAATCCCATGGGCTGCCCGGATAGCAGCCGCTCTTTTGCCTTCTCACATTCCGCTTGGGATAGGTCGCCGTTGCCTCTCAGCGAGACGAGTTTGTCACGATCGCCTGCGGTCGCGACGAACGCCATTGAGCTGATCGGCGCGCGGCTTTTTGCGCGTCCGCTCCAGCGAGTTATTAGGCGAAGGTTTCACCAGCCTTATACCGTCTCGAATTGCAAACTCTTCAGCATTTCGACCGGGACGCGCTTGCTCAAACCGAGGATCTCAATTCCGACCACGTTGTCGTTTGCATCATAGTCCAGAATCACACCTGGCTTAATCTCCTCGGACTCGACAATCGCCGATTCATCCAGCCGAAAGTATAAAGCGTCATTCTTATGATCCACCTTCAGTCTCATACCGACCTCCTGATTCTGCGGTCAAAGAAGACCGTTACGATTCTCTGGGGCTTGACATCAGGATTCACCACTACACGTAAATATCGCCCGCCATACTCTTCAATGGCTCGAATATGATGAACAGTGCCATCTTCCATAATTTCTTGTCTTTCAGGGTCTTTTATGACCAGCCTCACCCAAGTTTCTCGAATGTTGCGTTCCCTTAGCATATTATAAGCATGCTCTGAAAACTGGTACTCGATCATGGAACCTCTTGAGCCTTGCTCGTCAGCTAGTTCTAGTTCTGAAACCAGCAACAGCCCCCAATTCTACAATAGCTGTGATCCCAGTTCCATCCTTGTTTTCCAGAACAAGAAAGTCCTCATCAATTCCTTGATCACGCCGCTGACGTGATCTCGCGAATTCTTGAATATGATTATGACTTCCTTGCCAACACCGATGGATTCTGAGTGCTTCTTCAGTATCCGCTCCCAGCTTGTTCGGTTCATGGTTTGCTCCCTTTGCCTAACGAGCCTCGTTCGTCGCGACCGCCTGCGGTCGCGACGAACGGCCCGCGCTTCAGCCGCACGCGGAGCGAGCACAGCGAGCGGAGCGTGTCGGCTGAAAGTGCTTGTTGGGCGGTGCTTTTTTTGTAAAGCTATACCCATCCTTTGGTGTACTTGGCATAGTTGTATTCATCAATCAATTTGATAAGGGTTTTGCCCGTATCTTGCCCATCCATTGCTGGGTGAAGAGTTGCCGCTATCTGTTTGCAAAGTTTTATAAATGCCAAATACTTTGCTAAAGGGTTATATAAGTAATGGCAACCATACGCGCGAGCAATCTTGTCATCCCATAAGGGGAAGTAATCTGGTCCAAGTAAGTGCAACGCTTTGGCCGTGGCTACGGGACTTTGCGTGCCTGCTTTATTACCATCTGAGATTTCGAG
>JAGHDA010000428.1 GCA_021160185.1 Verrucomicrobiota bacterium | reverse complement strand
GTCCAGATCGCCTATGGCCGGCTCGGCGAAAAAGTCCAGGTCGGTCAGAACCGGCCAGCCCGGCAGCGGCTCGCCTTCGCCGTCCAGGGCGACCACGCCCCCGTCCGCCCCGGCAACAATGACCTCGCATCGACCGTCGCCGTCCAGATCGCCGATCACCGGCGAGCCGGCAACAATCGCTCCGGTGGAAAAAGTCCAAAGCGGGCCTTCAACCTGGTCCGGATCGTACACTGCCAGGAGTCGACACCCATCCACAACGGCGATTTCCAGCTTCCCGTCCCCGTCCACATCCCCCACGGCCGGAAAGCTCTGGGGCAAGTCCGTTCTCGGATCGCAGGCGCGCAGGGTCCACGAAACTTTCTTCCGCCCCCCGCCGTCGAACACCGCCAGTTCGCGCTCCCAGGGGCCGCCCGGCAACCGTTCGCCGGCCGCGCAAACCACCTCCGCCGCGCCGTCGCCGTCCAGATCCGCCACAACCGTCGCCGCGGCCACGCCGGCGACGCGGACCGGCCAGCCCGGCAACGGGTTGCCGTCGGCGTCGAATCCGAAGACGCGCCCGGTCTCGTCGGCGCCGGCAAAGACTTCCTTGCGACCGTCGCCGTCCACGTCCCCCGCGGTGGGCACATCCGCGTAAGGCGGTCCGCTCCCGATCGAGGCCTGCCAACGGAGGCCGCCGTCCGGCTCGAAAACAAGCAGCTCGGCCGGATCGCCCGTGGGCGAGCCGTTTTGGACGATGAGAAGCTCCTGGGTTCCGTCCCCGTCCAGGTCGGCGGCGACCGGTTGATGCCAATCATTCGTCGGGTAATCGCCGCGGATCTCAATAGGCACAGGCCAGCCCGGCTTCAAGCGGCTGTCCAGGTAGATCAGGCGGTTGGTCCAGGCGGCCGTTTCCGCGCCCTCTTCAAACGCGCGCACCCTCAGCGCATAGAACCGATCCGGCTCAAGACCCGAGGTGTCCCACCAGCCCAGCAGTTGTTCCCCGCCCGAGCCGTCCGCCGGATCGCCGGCCAGGTTCAAGCTCACGCCTTCTTGGCTCCATTGGCCCTCGCCGCGCGCCTTCCATTCCACGCTCCAACTCTCTCCGCGTCCGTACACGCCGCCGCGGATCTCGTAGCGCGGCCCCCAACGGAGGACGTCCGCCGGAGCGGGCTTGCTGATATAAAGGTTGCGGATCGTCGTCCGCGCCTTGACCTGCGCCCGTTGGCCCAGATCGTCGTAAACGCGCAGCCGGAGCGCGGCCGGACCTTCCGGCCACCCGGCCGTGTCCACTTCCGGAAACGCGCCGCCCGCCTTCACCGGGCTCTCGCTCTCGGCGAGGACCTGCCAGCTCTCAGGACTCACGCCGAAACCGACCGCCAGTTCGTACCGGACGAAACGGTCTCCCGCGGCTTCGCCGTGGAGAAGGACCCTGCCGGAGAGAATCTCCGGCGCGTCCAATCGCGCCAAGGGAAGAGGCCGCGCCACCGCCGCCGCCTTGCCGGCGTTCAAGCGACCCGCGCCTATGTTTCGAACGCCGGGCGGCTCATCCACCGAATTGACAAGCGCGGCGGTCAGCTCCTCCACGGTAAAGTCCGGATGCCGCGCCAGAATCAGGGCGGCCGCCCCGCTCACATGGGGCGCAGCCATCGAGGTGCCGCTGAAGCGTCGATACCATGCGTTTGGAACCAAGGAGAGGATGGCCTGGCCCGGCGCGGCAAGATCCACCCACGGCCCGTAATTGGAGAAGATCGCCCGGCGGTCTTGGTCGTTCGTGGCGGCCACGGCGACGGCTTCGTCCAGCGCGGCGGGGTAGAAAGGCCGATCGTTGCGCCGATTGCCGGCGGCGCACACAACCAGCGTTCCCGCCTGCGTCGCGTCGCGCACCGCGTCCAGCAGGGTGAGGCTGCGCTCCTCTTGCCCCCAACTGGCGTTGATCACGCGCGCCCCGTTCTCCACCGCATACCCGATCGCCGCCGTCACGTCCGACACGTAGGCGTCCCCGTTTTCATCAAACGCCTTCAGGGCCATCAGTCTGACTTCCCAACACACCCCGGCGACGCCCAGCTCGTTGTTCCCCACCGCCCCGATGATGCCCGCCACATGGGTCCCATGGCCCAGATCGTCGATCGGGTCGTTGTCGTCGCTCGCAAAATCGTAGCCTCGCCAGTCGTCGATGTAACCGTTGCCGTCGTCGTCTACGGCGTTGCCGGGAATCTCTCCAGGATTGATCCAGATGTTCGAGGCCAGGTCGGGATGGTGGTAGTCCGCCCCGGTATCGATCACCGCCACGATCACCTTCCTGCTCCCGCGGGTAATCCGCCATGCGTCCAGGGCGTGGATGTCCGCTCCGGGCTTGCCGCCTTCCCGACCGTCGTTATGTAGATTCCATTGGCGCGGGAAATCCGGGTCGTTGGGAGTCTGTTCTCCGATCGCCTCGCAAAGCTCCACCCGCCGGTTGGGCTCGATCCGGGCCACGGCCGGATCATTCGCCAACGCGTCCAACGCGCGAAGCGAATCCGGCCCTCCGGAAAGCGTCAGGAGCGCCGTCCGGCGCCACACAGGCTCGCCTTCCCGCTGGAGAGCGGGCCCCTTGCGCGGCGGGCAAAGCGGTCGCAGCGCGGCCCCGGTCAGACGCGGAGGCGCGGCGCAGCGCACGCGCATCGTCCCCGGATCGCGGAAAGTCACCAGCCATCCGGCGCCTGAGCCCGCCCGCGGCCCCGAAGCCCCCGCAGCGTTCGTTCCCACCGCCC
>JAGHDA010000106.1 GCA_021160185.1 Verrucomicrobiota bacterium | reverse complement strand
TGATCAACGAGCTGCTCACCCACACCGACCCGCCCATGGTCGATTGGGTCGAGCTCTACAATCCCAACGACCAACCGGCCGACATCAGCCACTGGCTCCTGACCGACGACAGCGCCCGCCCGAACAAGTTCGCAATCCCCGCCGGCGTTGTGATCCCGCCGCACGGCTTCCGAGTCTTCACCGAGGCGGACTTCAACCCCCATCCCGGGCAGCCTCCGAGCTTTACCTTCAACTCCCACGGCGAAGAAGCCTTCCTCTTCTCGGCGGACAGCGAGGGCCGGCTTACCGGCTATGTGGACGGCTTCCGTTTCGGCGCGGCGGCAAACGGCGTCAGCTTCGGCCGCTACACCAACAGCGTGGGCGAGGTGTTGTTCCCCGCCCAGAAGGCGCTGACGCCGGAAGCGCCCAACGCCGGACCGCGCATCGGCCCGGTGGTAATCAACGAAATCGGCTACCACCCTCCTCCGGGCAAGCCCGAGTTCGTGGAGCTGTTGAACATCACCGATCGGGACGTGCCGCTCTATCATCTTGAATGGCCGACGAACACCTGGCGGCTGAAGGGAATCGATTTCAGCTTTCCCACCAACACGACGCTTCCGGCGAGGGGGCTCGCGCTCATCGTCAACGTGGAGCCGGAGGCGTTCCGCCAGGCCTATCCCGTGCCCGCAGGCGTGCCGATCTTCGGGCCGTTTCACGGCGCGCTGCAGGACAACGGCGAGCGCCTGGCGCTGCAGATGCCCGACAAGCCGGACTTCACCACCAACGGAACCGAGGTGACGGTGTTCGTGCCCTACATCGACGTGGACGTCGTCCGCTACGACAACCGCCCTCCCTGGCCGGAGCAGGCCGACGGCAACGGGCCTTCGCTGGAGCGCATCCACGCCGAAGCGTTCGGCAACGACCCGGACAACTGGCGCGCCAGCTTTGGGCCGCCTTCGCCCGGCGTGGAGAACAACGGCAACCGCGCCCCTATGGTCGAGGCGGGCCAGGACCAGCAGCTCACCGCGGAGACCTTCCCCCTGAGCGTCGAGCTTAAAGGCTGGGCCGAAGACGACGGCCTTCCTGAAAAGCCCGGCAAGCTTGCGCTTGCCTGGTCCCAGATCGACGGCCCCGGCCGCGCGGTGATCCTGACGCCGGGCCGAACCAACGCGCAGGCCCTTCTGCCCGGAAGCGGCCTTTACACCTTCCAGCTGACCGCCTCGGACGGCGAGCTTGCCGTTTCGGACACCACGGCGATTGAAGTGGAACGTCCGGGCCCTGAGCGCGCCTTCATTCCCTTGGGATCTGTGTGGAAATACCTGGACGACGGCTCGGACCAGGGAACGTCCTGGCGGGAGACGGGCTTTGACGATTCCGCCTGGCCCGAGGGCCCGGCCCAACTCGGCTACGGCGACGGAGACGAGGCCACTGTGCTGGACTTCGGGCCGGACTCCCAACACAAGCGAACCACTTACTATTTCCGGCGTATCTTTCAAGTCGCCGATCCGGGCGGGGTCAAGGAGTTGACCCTTCGGGTCCAGCGCGATGACGGCGTCGCGGTTTACCTCAACGGAACCGAGATCTTCCGGGACAACTTGCCAAGCGGTGAAATCCACTATGACACCTGGGCGAACACGGCGGTGGGCGGCTCGGAGGAGACCAGGCTGTTGGAGACGGCTGTGGATCCGACCCTGCTGCGGACCGGAACCAACCTGATCGCTGTGGAAATCCACCAAGCCAACCCCACCAGCAGCGACATCAGCTTCGACCTAGCGCTGGAGGGAACAGTGACGCCGACGAATCGTCCGCCAAGCGTGGACGCCGGGCCGGACTTGACGCTGGAAGGGCCGGGAAGCACGCAGCTCGAAGGCTCTTTCCAGGACGACGGGCTGCCGGAGCCGCCGGGAGCGGTTTCGGCGCAGTGGAGGCAAAAGGAAGGACCGGCGGAGGTCTCGTTTGCCGATCCGAACGGGTGGATCACAGAAGCGTTGTTCCCCGAGCCTGGGCTGTACCTGCTGGAGCTGGTCGTAGAGGACGGACAGTGCCAAGCGAAGGACACAGTGAAGGTCCAGGTGGGCGCGCCGCCGGAGCCGCCGCGGATCGAGGCGGCGAGGCTGGTTCGCGGGGAGAAGCCGAAGCTGCAATTGGACTTTACAGCCCCGGGCGCGAAGGGCTGTCGGATCGAGTGGAAGAGGCGGCTGGAGGATCCGGACTGGGAGACGGTGGTGGAGCTGGAATTCGCCCCGGGGGCGGAGACGGTTCATTGGGAGATTCCGCTGGATCTGGACTCGCCCAGCGGGTTTTATCGGATTGTCGTCCCGTGACGACTTTGCCGGCAATGGCCGCGGGCAACCGACAAACATCGAAGAGAAAGAGCGAAACCGCCGCGGCGGAGGCGGCGCGGGGGACGCGGGCGTCCGAGTCTCCCTGGTTCGAAATCCGCCCCTCCAACATCCACGGCCTCGGCGCTTTCGCTTCCCGAACCATCCCGGCAGGAACGCGCATCGTGGAATACCTCGGCGAGATCATCTCCAAGGAGGAATCCCGCCGCCGCCTGCAGGCGCAAAACCACTTCATCTTCGATCTGGACGAGACGCACGATCTGGACGGAAACGTCGAGTGGAACCCGGCGCGTTTCATCAACCACAGCTGCTCGCCTAACTGCGAAGCGCAAAACATCGAGGGGCGAATCTGGATCGTGGCCACGCGGAAGATCCCGCCCGGAGAAGAACTGACCTTCAACTACGGCTACGACATCAAGGACTACCAGGACTACCCCTGCCGGTGCGGCTCGCCGAACTGCGTGGGCTACATCGTGGCGGAGGAATACTTCGAAGAAGTTCGCCGAAGGGAAAGCCGTCGGGCCCGCCCGCCTGACGAAGAGCGTCCTTCTGAACCGTTCCAGCGCCGTCCATGAACAGGCTCCGCCGATCGGGCGCAAGGGGGCCTTCGGTCGACCCGCCGCCATCTCCGGAAACAGAGCCCTTCGCGCCTGGCCGCGTGAAAAGGCTTTGGCGCGTCGCCTTTGGGCTTTCCTCCAAAGCGGCCGATTGTCAGAGTGAGGGCAATGTGGAACCGGAAGCGCGCCTGGCGGCGGATCGCGGCGACTTGCCGGAGGCTGTGGCGTCTCCTGCAAGAAAAAGGCATCGAACCGCTCGAGGAATCCACGCTGACGTGGGTGGAATGGGGGCTCTACTTCTGGGTCTACGCCGTGCGGGAGTTCTTCCGGAACCGGTGCCCCTTTCGAGCCACGGCTCTGGCTTACACCACCCTGCTCGCCCTGGTGCCGCTGCTGGCGTTGATGGTGAGCCTGGCCACCAGCCTTTTCCGAGAATACTATACGGAAGAGAAGATCACTCATTACATCGACAAATTGGTCGCCTACGTGGCGCCGCAGTTGGACCTGGTGCCCGCCGAGGAAACGGGCCCCCTCAAGCAAGGCAAACTCCCGGAAAAGTCCGCGGGGAAACCGGAAAAGGTTCAAGCCCCCCCTGCCCCAACTGCAGCGCCTTCGAAAGCGGCGCCTCCACAGTCCGAAGCCGATCCGGAAAGTCAGCCCCCTAAAGCTGAAGCGAACGCCCCGCCGCCCCGCACCGGCCGGGAAGCAGTGGCCCAAACCATCAGCCGGGCGATTCAGAACGTCCAGAGTGGAGGGCTGAGCGTCTCGGGCGTGTTGGGGTTGATTGTGGTGGCGATCATGCTGTTGGCCACCATCGAAGCCGCGTTTAATGAAATCTGGGGCGTGACGCAAGGGCGGAGTTGGAGCGCGCGGCTGGTGCTTTACTGGACGGCCATCAGCCTGGGGCCGATCACGCTGCTGGCCCTGGGGCTGCTTGTCGGCGACAAGCTTCAAGCAACGACGCGGATCCTGAACCACCTGCCGCTTCTGAAGCGGTTTATCTTCGGGATCATGCCCTACATCCTGGTGGCCATATGTTTCGCAGTTTGGTACAAGCTGATCCCCAACACTTCGGTGCAATGGCGCGCCGCGTTCCTGGGCGGCGCGGTGGGCGGCAGCCTGTGGGTGGCGAACAACCTGGTGCAGGCCAAATTCGTCAGCCGCGTGGTCAACGCCAGCGCGATTTACGGTCCGCTGGCCAGCTTGCCGATCTTTCTCGTCGGCCTCTACATGTCATGGCTGGCGCTGTTGTTCGGCGCGCAGACGGCGTATTTGTGGCAGAACCGGCGCGTATACTGGCAGGAACAGATAGCTCAGAGCACCGGCCAGGAGGAGCGCGAGTTGGCGGCCGTCACTGTGATGGCGCGCATCTGCTATAATTTCTTCCGGGGCGCGCCGCCTCCGACGCTGATCGAATTGGCTGATGCGGTCGGCGCGCCCAGTCAACTGGTGGCGCAGGTTCTCAATCCGCTGCTCGCCTCAGGCCTGGCGGCCCAGGCCCAAGGCCGCTCGGAAGGCTACCTGCCGGGGCGTCCGCTGGAAAAGATCACCTTGGCCGATGTCCTCCGGACAATGCGGCAAAGCGGGACGAATTCCATCCAGTCTCGAGGACAGAACGCGGTAAAAGCGGCGGCGGAGGCCCTGGCTCGAATCCGGCGGCTTGAAACCGAAGCGGCGGCGGGAGTGACCTTTTTTGACCTGGCGGCCAAGGAGGAGGAAAAACGTCCGCAAGCTTCCTCCGACGCGTCGCGCGCCGCGGCGTAAGCGCGGTTTCCTGCGGGCTGATGGCGGCGGCCTCCCCATCCGCCTCCAATTGACGCGCCCGCCCGGACGCGATAACCTCGGAAACATGAGGACCAAATCAACGATGAACTCCGTGGTTGCTTTGGCGGTCGGGCTCTGCGGCGCGGCGGTCTGCGTCGCCGCAGACCAGGGCGTGCAGATCACCGACGCGCCCAGCCAGGGCAAGCTGCAAGTGACCGTCAACGGCAAGCTTTTTACCGAGTACCACTACAAAGGCTACTCCCGCCCCTTCCTCTATCCGATCATCGGCCCAGGCGGCGCGCACATGACCCGCAACTGGCCGATGAAGAACGTTCCCGGCGAGGAGCAGGATCATCCGCATCACAAGTCTCTCTGGTGGGCCCACGGGGACATCAACGGCGTGGATTTCTGGTCGGAAAGCTCGCGCGCAGGCAAGACGGTCCACGAG
>JAGHDA010000213.1 GCA_021160185.1 Verrucomicrobiota bacterium | reverse complement strand
GCCATGCCGGAGAGGATAGCGTAATGGATGCCCTTGATTTTCTGTATGTTGACGAACCCGGCGGCGTCGCCGGCCAGCATGGCGCCGTTTGCGGCAAGCCGAGGCACAGCGTAATAGCCGCCCTCGGGAATGGTTTTGACCCCGGTGGCAATGACCTCCCCGTCCTTGATCAACTCGGCGATGAAGGGATGCTTCTTGAGCCGCTCCAGCTCGGCCTGGGGATTCAGGTCGGGGTAGCGCCAGTCCAGCCCCAGGATCAGCCCTAGAGCCACTTCGTGGCCGCCCATGTCGTACAAGAAGCCGCCGCCGAAGACATCTTCCCGGGAGGGGTAGCCGAGGGTATGGATCACGCGCCGCTCGCCGAAGGCGTTGTCGGGCGGGAGCTTGATGAGCTCCTTGACGCCGACGGAGTAGATCTGCGGGTTCCGGCCGCCGCCGTAAATCTGAGTGAACTGACGGGAAATCACGCCCCGGGAGCCGTCGCAGACGATGGTGAGCTTGGCAGAAACCGTTTCGCCGGGAAGGAAATTGGGTTGGGAGTTGCCCTGGTGATCCCGGCCCAGATCAACCAGTTTGACGCCGCGAACTGTCCCGTTTTCCCGAAGCAGCTCGCGCGCCCCAAAGCCCAAGTGCAATTCCGCGCCCTCCCGTTGGGCGACGCCTCCCAGCCAACGAACGAGGCGGCTGATAGAGACGGCGTAGTCGCCTTGGTGGCGCATGTGTTTGGGCACTACAACCGCGGGGATGCGCTTGGCGAATGAGGAGGCGAGGAAATACATCTCGTCCCTCTCCACGGGGACAAGGCTTTTCACAAAAGAGTCGCTCTCCTCGCGCCAACCCGGAACCAGGGCGTCGAGGCAGTCGGCTTCAAACACTGCTCCGGAAAGGTTGTGGTAGCCGAGCTTGGGAGCCTTATCAAGGACCGCCACCGAAGCTTCCCGACCCGCTTCGCGCAACTTGCGCCGCAAATGAATCGCCGCGGCCAAACCGGCCGGCCCGGCCCCCACGATCAAAACGTCCAGATCGCTCATGAGACAACAGCGGTTGATTTCTTCTCAAGCGCCGCCAGCAGACGCGGCGCAACGGCTTCGTACTCGCCCACGATCCCGAAGTCGGCGTGTTGGAAGATGCCGGCCCGGGGGTCCTTGTTGATGGCTACGATGATGCCGGAATTCTGCATCCCCGAAATGTGCTGGATGGCCCCGGAAATGCCCACTGCCACATAGAGCCGGGGCTGGACGGTCTGGCCGGTCTGGCCCACCTGATGCTCGCGGCTGATAAAGCCTTCTTCCACCGCCGCCCGGGAAGCGCCCACTTCGGCAGGCGATTCAAAGAACCGACCGAACGCTTCGGCCAACGGACGGATCACACGGTCGAAGGTCTCCTTGTTGCCCAGGCCGCGGCCGCCGGCCACAATCACAGACGCCTTGGCCAGGTCGGCCGAGGAAGGCAGGCTCTGGCGGGAAAGGATGCAGGTCTTGACGCAGGACTCGTCCAGTTCGACATCCACTTTGATCACTTCCCCAGAGCAATCGGGATTTGCCGGCAGGGCCTGCATCACCGCCGGGCGGACGGTGGCCATCTGGACCGGCGAATTTTTAGTGATGATAGTGGCCATGATATTGCCGCCCAAGGCGGGGCGGGTCTGCCGCAACACGCCCGCCAACGTGCGCTTGTCGCGCTTGACGTCGCTGATCTCAAGCTGGGTGCAGTCCGCGGTCAGGCCGGATCGCGCTCCGTAGGCCACGCGCGGGGCCAGCTCCCGGCCCAACGGCGTGGCTCCGAAAAGAAAGATTTGCGGTTTATGCCGGCGGACCGCCTCCACCAAAACCTTCTTGGCGGGGATAGGGAGAAATTCTTCCAGCAGCGGATGTTCGATCACGTAGACCCGGTCGGCCCCGTGGGCGATCAGCTCCTGGGCCATTCCCTCGACTTTATGGCCCGCAAGCACAGCCCCGACCCGTTCGCCCAGCGAATCGGCCAGCTCCCGCGCCTTGCCGAGAAGCTCCAGGGAGACGTTGTGGAGCTTGCCCTCCTCGTGCTCGGCGAACACCCAGACTTCGCCCTTATAGTCGGGCTTCTTATCCCCAAGCTGATATTTGGGGCCGGAGGCGGTCTTCTTCCGGAGACCGCCGTTGTTCCACGCCGTCCGCAGCTCCTCCAGCAAGTCCTCGACGCGATCCGGCTCGACAAGTTTGCACTCCCCTTCCCGCGCCTCGCTGGGAGAGAAGATGCGCACCACTTGAGTCCGCGAGCCTTTCAGCCCCACCTGAGCCGGCTTCAACCCCAGGTCCGCCGCCTTCCATCGGGTGATGTTCTTGCGAAGAGCTTCCCGGGCGCGGTGGAAGGAACGATAGATCGGCGGGACGCCGGAAGTGGCGGTGATAAGAACCGGATACTCTTTGGGCGAAGCTTCCTCCATTCCGCGGGGGCCGATCCGGCGCGCCGCCAACTCTCCGTTCGGCCGCCATGTTACATCCTCGACGTAGGCGATTTGTTCGATGCCCAGTTCTTCGGCCACCTGAGGAGGCACTTGAGCGGTGTCTCCGTCGACTGATTGCATCCCCGCCAGAATCGCGTATTCGGAGCCGAAGCCGAATTCCTGAGCAACCCGGCGGATGCCGTAGGCCAACGCCACGGCCGTCGCACAGGTGTCGGCGCCGGCGAATGTCACATCCGATAGCAAGACCGCCTCATCGGCGCAGCGAGCTAAGCAGTCACGGAGCATTTCTTCGGCCTGAGGCGGCCCCATGGTCAGGGCGACAATCTTGGAGCCGGGGCGGCGGATTTTCGCGGCCAACGTGAGGGCATGAAGATCCATCGGATTGAGGACGCTGTCCAACACGCCTCGGCGAAGGGTTCCCTTTTCGGTGTCCCAGGCGTCCGGGCGGATGTCCGAGATGTCCGGGACCTGCTTGACCAGAACCACAACGTTCATAAGCCGCCATTTATTTACTCGATTGTCAACTTTATGTCAAACGCCCGGCCCGCTTTCTTCAGAAAAAAGATATAAGCATTTCTATTTCTCTCAGAAAAGTAACTTTTGCATCCGCCCCTTGCGCCCCCAACCTTGGGAAAACCCCAGCCGGTCGCAAGGAAACAACACGACCCGCTTCCCCCTCTGCGCGCCGGCGGACGCGCTTTCACTGTTTGCGAATTGCCTCAACCAAAAACCATTCCAGCGCGCCGCTCGCCAAAGCCCAGGAGGCTCAGGCCAGCTCGAGCACGTGTTGCACCAGCTTCTGGATGCCCGCTTCCGCTTCGGCGATCCGCTTGGCGAGCATGTAAGCCGGGGTGGAAACGATCTTGTGCCGCCGATCCACGATCGCGTTGTGAACGGTGCAATGGATGTGCTTGGCGCCCATCGCCTCAATCTTCGCCGCGGTTTCGGGATCGTTGCCGATGGTGACCTCCACTCCTTGAGGGCCGAACACGCGCGCGGCGATGGTCGGCGCAATGCAAATAAAACCCAGCGGCTTGTCGGCCGCGTGCATGGCCCTGAGGAAATTTTCCAGCTCCGGAAGCACCGTGCAGTTCTCGCCCGCTTCGGCAAAGTTGCACAAGTTGATCGCCGCGCCGAAGCCTCCCGGCAGGATGGCGGCGTCCACGGCTTCTTCTTTCAGTTCGCTCAGAGGGATGATGTTCCCGCGGGCGATCCGGGCGGCTTCGAGGAGCGCGTTTCGTTGCTCGCCCTCAACAGGCTGTCCGGTGAGGTGATTTACGACGCGCGCTTGGGGGATATCCGGAGCTGCGCAAAGGACTTTCGCGTTGGCCCGATCCAAAGCGGCCAAAGTAAGCGTCGCTTCATGGATTTCAGAGCCGTCGTAAACCCCGCACCCTGAAAGAATCACCGCTGCTGTTTTCATGCCCGCAACCTAGAAAATTCTTCGGCCTTGCGCAAGCCGCCGGGGCTTCCCGCGAGCCGCGCCGGGGAGAAAAGAAGAAAGGCTGCGGCGGGAGCCGCAGCCTTGGGGAATCTCAACAGGCGCAGCGGCGCTTGCCCCTATTCCTCCGCCAACAAGGCGGCGACCTTCTTCTCCAGGTCCTTCCGGGCGTCCTGGTAGCGGACTACTCCCTTCTTGTCCACCAGCCACATCGCGGGAATCGCCGTAATGCCATAGCGGCGGCCGATCTCGTTCTCCCAGCGCTTGCCATCGAAGTACTGCGCCCACGGAATCTGGCGCTTCTTGAGAAACTTCTCCAAAGCGGCCTTGTCCTGATCGAAGCTGATTCCGACGATCTCGAACCCCTTGGGGTGAAGCTTTTCGTAAGTCGCTTTCACATTAGGCAGCTCCTGGATGCACGGCCCGCACCAGGTGGCCCAGAAATCCAGAAGGACCACCTTGCCGCGCATCTTCTCCAGATCCACCTGCCGCCCGTCCACAGCGGTGAACTTGAGGGAAATCGGCTTGCCCAGCGCGTCCAGGCCCCGAAGGATGCCCGCGGCCGTGTCCCGAACGCCCTTGGAAGCCTTGGGGTCGGCGGCGATTTCCTCCACCAACCGGCGCTTGCCTTTGGCGTCCAACCGATTGGCTACCGAAAGCAGCACGTGATAGGGCAAATCCTCGCCCGGGAATTCCTTCTTGAGCGTGCGGCCGATCTCTTCCAGGCCCTTGTTGTAAGCGGCCATGTCCACGCCTTTGGCGGGATTGGCAAGCGCCTTGTTCTGGAGATCGCGGCGGAGCTGCTGGAAGCGGAGCATGATGCGCTCCTCGGCGGGCAGCCGCTTGTCCGCCAGCATCTTCTTTTCCAGCCCGGCGATGCGCGTCTCCAGGCCTTTGGAGCCGAGCATCTGCCCCTAAGCGAGAAGCTGATATTCCTGCTTCATCGCGTCCACGGCCCGGGCGTCTTGCGGAAACGCAGTGTAAAAGGCGCGGGCCTTGTCCGCGGCCCCGACCACCTTTTTCAGATACTGCTGTCGAAACGCCTCAAAATCCGTTCGGGAGGGCGGGGTCTGCTTCCAGGAAGCCGGCGGCTGGGGCAGCTCGAGGCTCCTCTGAAACGCCTGCCAAGCGGCGTCCGCAGCCGGGGAGGCGGCGGGTTGTGCGGTGGAAGCCTCCTCGGCGGCCAGGCCGGGCCGGGGCGTCGCCGCGATTGCCACTGCAAGGATCGCCACGGAAGAAGCGGCGCGGAGGGACAAGGGAACCATCTTCATGAAGTCTGCTTTCTCGTTGTTTTTTCCGTTCGTTCGCTTCCCACCATGGCACAAGTTCGGCCCCTTGCCCAAGGAAAAGGCCCGAATCCGACAAAAAATCCGCTTCAACATTACGCCGCCCCGGCGCAACCCGGCTCTCCGCCCTCCGTCCCTTTCCACGCGGCCAGTCCCTCGTTCCCAGCGCTTGTCTACCAGATCCGGACGAGCCGGACGCCGTGCCGCGGCACGGGAGAGCTGAACTCGCCTTCGAACTCGCCAAGGTCTTTTTGCCGCCACAGATCCCGGACACGCCGCTTCCCGCGGAGGCCCAGATCGGCCCATCGGGCTGTCACCTTGGCGGGCAGGACGCCCCGATTGAACAAGCCCACGGCCACTGAACCGTCCTCCATCGGCTTGGCCCAGACCTCCAGGAAGCCCTCCTTCCAGACGCGCCGCGCCTGCCGACCGAGCGGGTCCTGGTTTACGGCCAGCACCTCGTCGTTGGTGAGGAGGTTCAGGGTGAAGTCGTCCAGCCGGGTCATGTCGCAGCCAATCAGCAAGGGCGCGCTGAGCAGGCACCAAAGGGAGATGTGAGTATACTGTTCATTGGGCGTCAACTTGCTCGGGTGCAACCGCGGCCCCCATCCCACCAGACCGACCACGAGCATGTCCGGGTCGTTCCAGTGGCCGGGCCCGGCGTGCTTCTCGAGGCCGGCCTGGCCGAAGCCAATGTGGGACATGCTCCCCCAACTGTCCCGGATGTCGCCGGTGGTGCGCCAGCAGTTGCCGCCCACCCGAGCGCCCCACTCCGAGACGTTCCCCATGCCGTATTGGCAGAGGCTGTAGACGATGTCCCGATCCGCCTGATCCAGCATATGGCGCATGAGGGCGTAGGGAACCATCAACGGCGCGCGCTTCTGGAAGGCGGGGGCCTCCCAGGCCCGGCTCCACTGCCCGAACTCGGCGGGGCGGGTCCGTTTCTTTTCCAACTCCGGGCGGTAGGAGCACCAATCATACTTCAGGTAATCGATCCCCCATGCGGCGTATTGCCGCGCGTCGAGCAGCTCATGATCAAAGCTTCCCAGGCAGCCGCCGCAGGTGAACGGTCCCGGGGAGGAATAGATGCCCACTTTCAAGCCCAGGCTGTGGATGTAGTCGCACAGCCCCTTCATGTCCGGAAAGCGCGGGTTGGGCACAATGCGCCCTTGGGCGTCCCGGCCGGGGCCGTCCAGGGTGGGGTCCTTGGATCGCGGGTTTTTCTCCCAGAAATCGTCAATGTTGATGTAGGTCCAGCCGTGGTTGACCAGGCCGCTTTTGACCATCGCGTCGGCCGCGGCTTTGACTTTTTCCGCCGTGACGCTCGAAGCGAAGCAGTTCCAACTGTTCCAGCCCATCGGCGGGGTGAGAGCGATCTGGTCGCCGGAGATGATCCGCAGCCGCCGCTCGGCCCGGCCCAAGCGGTTTTCGGCGATCAAGGCGACAGAGTAAGCGCCCCGGCGAGGCGCCCGTCCCGTGATGACGCCGGTGGACGAGTCCAGCCTTAATCCTTCGGGCAGGCCGTTTCTTTTCCGGGTTCCGGCCACGGGCGAGCGACCGATGCGATTCGCCGCGCGCGG
>JAGHDA010000263.1 GCA_021160185.1 Verrucomicrobiota bacterium | reverse complement strand
GGCGGGGAGACATCTTCGCCCTGGCACGTGTGCCGGACCGGGATCGGCCGGCCCTGCTCGAACGCGGCGCTTGTCAGTTTCATTTTCCGGCCTCCTTTGTTCTCGGATCTTGACGGAGGCGGCTGCGGCGCGGCCTCGGTCCGCGCCGGGGCGGGAGGCGGCTCCTGACGGCATCCGACCGCCAGAACTGCAGCCGCCGCCACGGCAAGCCACACCTTCATCTCGATGCGTTGGGCTCGTTTCATCGCGAAGAAATAATATAGCGCCATCCCGGCGCTTCCGCCATCCGCCCGCTCTCTTTTCCTTTTCAATCCTGCGCTTCGGAAGCGGCGGCGCGGCGCTCGATGGCTTTCCGGACGGCCTCCAGCAAATCCGCCGCGCCCATCGGCTTGTCCAGCCAGGCGTCCAAACCCAGCCCCTGCGCCTCATGGCTCTTGCCCAACGGGTAGCCGCTGACGACTACCGCGGGGAGATCGGGCTTGCGTTGCCGAAGTCGCCGGATCAGCTCCGCGCCGCTGAGGCGGGGCATGACCCAATCGGTCACGACCGCGTCCACCGCGCCGCCGGCTTTCTCGAAAAGGTCCAAGGCTATTTCCCCGTCCGGGGCCTCCAGAGCTTCATACCCCCCTTTGCGGAGGATCAGGGCGATCAACCTGCGCACCGGGGGGGCGTCTTCCGCCACCAACACCCTGCCTTTCGGGGAGGCGGGCGATTTGAAGAGAGCCGGCTTCGGCGGCGTTTCCGCAGCCTCCGCCGCCCGCGGGGACGCCGCCGGCAGATAGATCGTAAAAACTGTTCCCTCGCCGGGCTCGCTTTGGACGTCGATCAGCCCGCCGCATTGCTGAACAATGCCGTACACCTGGGAAAGCCCCAGCCCCGAGCCGCCCTCGGCCGCCCGCGTGGTGAAGAAGGGCTCGAAGATCTTGGACAGATGTTCCCGGGCAATCCCACCGCCGGTGTCGCGAAAGCGGAGGCGGACCCATTTGCCGGGACGAAGCCCCTGGATTGGGAGCGGCTGTCCGGGATAAAGCTCGATCCCGGAAACCTCGACCGCGAACTCGCCTCCCTGGGGCATCGCGGCCTTCGCGTTCATAGCCAGGTTGGTCAGAATCTGCTGGATCGCCGTGGGGCTTGCTTTGACGAACAACCGCTCGCCGTTGATCGTCAGGCGAAGCTGGATGTTCGAAGGCAGCGTTCGCTCCATAAACCTCATCCCCTCTTTGATCAACGCCGCCACGTCCAGCTCGCGGGCCTCGTCCGTCCGGCGGCGGGCGAAATCAAGAATCTGGCGAACCAGCTCCACAGCGCGGAGGGTTTGCCGGCGGATGGTGTCCAATGCCTCGGCAATTTCCTTGGGCGCGTCCGCTCGGCCTCGGCCAAGCTCGGCGTAGCCGAGGACGGGCGTGAGGAGGTTGTTGAAATCGTGCGCGATGCCGGCCGCCAACTGGCCGACGGCGGCCAGGCGCGCTTGTTGCTCGGCCCTTTCCCGAAGCCTCCGAGCCTCGGTGACGTCTTGAATCACCAACAGACGCCCCTTTTCGCCGGGCAACAGTTCCACCTCCACCCCGACGCACTCGAAGAGGCGGTCTTTGCAGCGGATCTCGCGCCGTCGCCCCTCGGCCGGCGGCCGAAGCGCCTCTCCTATCTCCAAGTCGCCCAACCGCTCGATCTGCCGGCCCTCTTCGGCCTCGCCGGCCAAGACGCGCAAATACTCCCGTCCGACTGCGTTGACCACGCGAATCCGATTCGTCTCGTCCAGCAGGACGACTCCGTCGGGCAAGTTGTCCAGAACGGCCTTCAACCGTCGCTTTTCCGACTCCCGCAAAGCCACGATGCGCCCCACGACTATCGTGAGCTGATCGGCCGCCGCTTCCAGCATGAGCCTCTCTCCCTCGTCGAGAGGAGCCTCAGAGCTGAAACCGAACGCCAGCGCGCCCTGGAACCGCCCCCCTCCGCTTTCCCGAAGGGGAAAGCGCTCCAAGCGCCGGATCTCCGGCCCCTCCGCCTCGCGGCCGGCCCGCGCCGCGCAGGGGAATTCGCCGCTCGAAGCCCCTTCCTGCAAAAGCCGCCCGCGCAGCCGGCGAAGCGATTCTTCCGAAAGCCGCCCGTGGCTGTAGATCAGGCAGTCAACGCGCCCTCCTTCTTCCAAAAAGAGCCCGACCGCTTCGCAACCAAGAGCTCCGCCGAGGTTCTCGGCCGCAATCCGCAGCAGCTCGGGAAGAGAAAAGGCGCGGGCCGCTTCCTGGGCGAAATCATGAACTGCTTTCAGAAGGCGGTTCTGTCGTTCGAGGGCCTCTCCGGCTTGCTCCAGCTTGCGCTCGTGCCACCAGGAGTGGACGGCTCCCGCCAACGGCGGTATCGCCTCCAGCAACGCCCCCCAATCCGCCTCCGAGAACGCCCCAGGCTGGCGGGCGGTCAGCTCCAACACGCTCCGCTCTCCGCCGCTGAGGGAGACCGGAATTATCGCCGAGGACTGAAACCCGGAGCGTTTGCACGGACACAAGCCGGGGCAGGAGCGTTCCGAACCATGATTGACCAGGATCGGCTCCTGTGTCTCCAGCGCCTCTTTCAGGCGTCCGCAAAGCTCGTCCGGAGAAGCCGCCTCTTCGACGAGCCACTCGGCCGCGCGCGTCTGGAGCGCCAGCGCTTCGGATTCCACGCCGAGGCGGTTCCAGGGCGCGCTGGCGTTCGGTTTCAGCTC
>JAGHDA010000297.1 GCA_021160185.1 Verrucomicrobiota bacterium | reverse complement strand
TGAGTTGATAGTGCGGCCCGGGGACGTCGGAGCGGGTGGTCATGCGGATCAGACGATTCTCGCCGTTCCATTCGTAGCTCCATCGGCCGTCTTGTGTCAGGTTGCCGTCATCGTCGTATTGGAACACTTCCGGATCCTTCGGGACAAAGGCGTGGCGAGTAACTGAGTTATTACCGGCCTGGATCGTAAGGGTCGGGTATTGAGCCGAGGCGGCGTTGTCGACCGAGACGACCTGGTGGAAATACGATCCGTAACGGCTTGCGGTTGCGCCGTTGACCTGGACCGCAGCCTGCGGATCGGCCAGGCCGAAGACGTCGATCGCCCCGGCCACGGTGCGCTCGGTGTATTGGTTCAGTTCATTTGGTTGGTACGTCGACACGGCTGAAGCCCGTCCACCGGTTTGGATTCGATTGCCGATGTCGTCAAAGCTGTACGTCAAGTTCTGCCCGGCAATTTCTGCGCCGTCGGGCCAGTACTTAATGCCTGAGACGACCTGGCCCAGGTCGTCGTAGCTATAAAACTTGTTTGACTAGCAGCCTGTCGCTCAAGCCTCTCCGACCGGACGCCGGTTTTCATTGACGCGGACTGAACGCCGATCGGGTTGGATTTTAAGCCGACTTTGTCTCTCTCCCCGAGGGCGAGTCAAGGACTTTTTGGGGGCGCTTCCGGCCCCGCCCCGGCGTCGCCTCAACCTTTCCCAACGCCACCATCTCTACTTGCCCAACCCCTACAACAAGGGTCACAATCTACCCAGCCTTTCCCATCACCAGCGATGTCGGCCCTGGCCTTCCCGAGGCGTCGGGTCCGGCTCTTTTGGCTCGTGCTTTTGCTTCTTCTTTCCGCTCGTCTGTTTCCCCGCCTCGCGTTCGGCGATCTTTCGAGCCTGCTCGGCCGCTTTCAGCTATCTCGCGCTCCGGGCGCTTCAGCCTTTGCGGCCAACCCCTCCGGCAGCTCATTGCCGCGCTTCTCCTTCTTGTCTGCGCGTTGAGCGCAAGCAATCATCTTCGGGTGGGAACGCGGCCCGGCCCCGCCCGCCAGTCTGTGCGCGCCCGCACGCAGAGAGGACAAGCAGGCGGAAGCCGGTTCTCGAGGCTCGGCGGCATCAGGCATATCTGTTTCCGATTACGCGCTTGATGAGGTTGCAGGCCGTCTCGTTTCCCCTTATTCAGGAGGCCTCGTTTTACCGTGTGTGTTGAGCCTCCTCTGCGGCATGAAGCGGGGGTTGTGCGACAGGCCCATGTGCGGCGATGAGCGCTCAGGGGCGTCCGGCAGGACCGGTCCGGGTCGGGGGGTTGTCTTCTTCGCAATCGCTTCCCGCCGCCGGGAACCGGGGAGACGGAAGGCTATTCCTCCGCAAAGAGGTATTCCAGCTCGGCGCGGGTCAGGGTCTTTGTGAAGCCTTGTTCGCCCAAGACGTCGGCGATGGCCTGGGCCTTGCGTTGCTGGAGGGCCCAAATCTTTTCCTCCACCGTGCCGGGCGTGATAAGCCGGTAAGCGTTCACCGTGCGCGTCTGGCCGATCCGGTGGGTTCGGTCAATCGCCTGCGCCTCCACGGCCGGGTTCCACCAGGGATCGTAGAGAATGACGTAGCTTGCGGTGGTGAGGTTCAGGCCCGTGCCGGCGGCGCGGAGGCTAAGGAGGAAGACGCCGGGTTGAGCGTCCCCCTGGAATTCCTGGACGAGCTGGTGGCGGTCGCGAGTTTCGCCGGTCAAGAGGCGCGTGGGATAGCCGCGGCGGCGGCATTCCTCCTCGAGGATTGTCAGCATCCGGACGAACTGGCTGAAGACCAGAACCTTTTGGCCCTCGGCGAGAAGAGGCTCCAGGATTTCGAAGAGCGCCTCCGTTTTGCCGGAAGGGGCGGAGCTGCCGACCAGGGCGGGATGGCAACAAATCTGGCGCAGGCGCGTCAGGGCCGCCAGGACATGCATCCGGCTCTTGGCCAATCCGTCGGTTTTGAGCGCGTGCAACACGCGCTCCCGGCTCCGGCGCAGTTCCGCCAGGTAGAGCCGTCGTTGCGGGGGTTGCATGGCGCAGTCGCGCCGCTGCTCGATTCGCTCGGGCAGATCCTGAGCGACCTGCCCCTTGAGCCGGCGCAGCATGAGCGGCCGCATTTTGGCTGAAAGCCGCCGGCGCGCCACCCGCCGCGCCCATTCGGCGTCCGGCCCGGACGGCTCATACTTGCGGAGGAACTGGAGCTCCGTGCCCAGGTAGCCGGGCTGGACGAAATCGACGATGCTCCAAAGATCCAGCAGCCGGTTTTCCAAGGGCGTGCCGGTCAACGCCAGTCGATTGTCCGCTTGGAGTTCCTTGACCGAACGGCTCGCCTGGGCATCGGGGTTCTTAATGAATTGGGCCTCGTCGAGAATCACCGCCCGGAAGTGGAGTTTTTTGAGCGCCTCCAGGTCGCGCCGCAAAAGGGCGTAGTTGGTGACGACCAGGTCATGCTGGGGGATCTTCTTGCGAAGTCCGTGCCGCGCCGGTCCGCTTTCCAACAGGAGGACTTTCAGCGACGGGGTAAAGCGCTCCGCTTCCCGCCGCCAGTTGTGGAGAACCGACGCGGGGCAGACTACCAGCGAAGGCCGGGTTTCCCCTTCCCGTTCCTTCAGCCAGGCCAGCCAGGCCAGGGCCTGGACGGTCTTGCCCAATCCCATGTCGTCGGCCAGGATGCCGCCCAACCCCAGCTCGCTCAGGCGGCAAAGAAAATTGAAGCCCTCGCGCTGGTAGGGGCGGAGCTCGGCCCGGAGCGCGGACGGCGGCTCATGCTGAGAGAGGCCGCGGAACCGCCGCAACCGCTCTCTGACTTTGGCCAAACGCCGGGCTCCGGCCAGAAAGCGGAGCTTCTCCTTTTCCAGCGCTTCGAGCTGCTCGGGGGAAATGGCTTCTTCTCCCGCAGGGAGCCGTTCCAGCCCCAGATCGGCGGCAAGCTCATGGGCCTCGCGGAGCGCGCCCAGATCCAACTCGACCCAGCCGGCGTTCGGAAGCCGAACGAACCGCTCCGTCGCGGCGGCCAATCGCTCCAGGTCGGCCCGGGTAAGCGTCCAGCCCTCGCACTCCCACTCGGCGGAAACGGAAAACCAGTCAATGCCGCTGCCCTCCCGGGCTTGAAGAATCAGGCGGGGGCGAAGGGGGGCGGCGAAGCAACGTCGGAAAGCGCGATTGGCAAAGTACTCCGCCGATCGCGGCCGCCTGCGCCACGCGGCTCCCAGCTCGGCCAGGAATTGCTCCGTGGCGTCCGCCAGCCACAAGCCGGGTTCTGGGGAGAACCAATCCAGGGAATGAAGCCAATCGATCGCTTCATCCAGGCGGGGATCTTCCCCCATGATTTGCGGTTTCCGGTTCGGTTCCCTGTCCGAGTCGGGCAGAAGCCTCCACTCCCCGCCGGTCCATTCCCAAAGGCTTTGGTCCCGATCGCTCACCGCCCGGAGCCGGAGCCGCACCGCGGCGTCGGCCAGCTCGAAGACGAATCGAGGCCGAGCGGTGTGGACTTCGCAGAGCTTTTTCCAACGCTCCCGGGACGATTTCTCGGCGCGATAAAGGCCGGCCAGCAACCGTTGGCTGAGCCGGCGGGCCGGAATGGCGGGGCGACGGGCCAGCTTGCCCAGCAGCTCCTCCTCCGGCGGACGGCGAAGAAGGTAAAAGGCGGGGCCCGCCTGAACGAAGACCGGCTTGCCCGCAAAGAACCGGACTTGATCCAGCTCGATTTCCTCGCCGGCGGAGAGCCGGAGGCGGTGGACCACGTGGACTTCGCCTTTTTCCTCACGCAGCTCCCGCGTCAACTCGGCCGAGCCGCCGAAGAAGAGAACATGGTCGGGCCGGTCGGCCCACTCGATGAAAGGCGGCTCGCCCCATTGGGTCAGCCACTCGGCCAGCTCGAGGCCTTCAAGGGCAATCGAGTTCGCCTCCGCGTCGAGGCGGCCCTCGTAGCGGGCGGCAAACCACTTGAGAAATTTCCATTCACGCCGCCCAAACAGGTCGCGCTCGGCGCCTGGGCGGCGAACGACCTCGATCAAGTCGATGGGGCTCCGCTCCTCGAAGCCGGACCGGCGGCGGAAAAGGGCGAATCGCGCCTCCAAACGCCACAGCCCTTCCGCTTCCGGAGCCGGCCGGGCCGCCGCCTGGACTCTCAGGCGAGAGGCCTGCGTTTCCGGACGCTCCTGGGAGCCGCCGGCGAGCCACGCTTCGAGCGCCTTGGCGTATTCCCGCTCTTCCTCTTCGAGGCTGAGCCTGGCCAGGCGGGTCGGATCGAGGCGTTCCTGCAGTTCGGAGGGCAGGCGACGCCCGCGCTGGAGAAACAAGAGGGCCAGTTCCTGGATGCGCCTTTCCCCTTCCGCTTTGACGAGCCGGGGCCACCACTCCCCGCCCGCAAAATCGTTCGGCGAAAGGGAAAGCCGATCCAGGTAGTCCTCCAGGATCAGCCACGCCCGCTGGGCGTCCTTGCACCCGGCCAGTTCGGCGAGCAACTCCCGGCGCTTGGCACGGGCCTCCTTCGAATCGGCCAGTTGACGCCGCAGCTCCGCAAACGCCCCATAGGCGTCCTCCCAGGCCGACTGGCTGGCGTCGTACCTGCTGGCTCCGGCTGAGCCGGTCTTGTTCCGGCGTTTGCCCCTGGGCATTGCTTCAAGCCTGTTTCCTTTCGGAGCCGCCCGGCGAGCGGGACGGTCCGCTTGAAATTCCATTTTCCTACAGGAGGCGGCGGAGAATGACAACTGAGTTCGGCTTCCGGGGCGAGATTGACGAGCGGCGGCGGGACGCGCGATGATTCGGCCATGACGCAACAGGCAACGTCCCAATGGACATCGCGACGCCGCGTGGAAGCCGCCCTTGCCCACCGGGAGCCGGACCGCGTGCCCTTCGACCTGGGCGGCACGATCCTGACAGGCATTCACCACAAAGCCTACCGCAAGCTGCGGGATCATCTCGGGCTTCCGCAGAAGCCGATCAAGATCGAGGATCCCATCCAACAGCTCGCCTTGGTGGACGAAGACCTCAAGGAGCGCTTCGGAGTCGATGTGTGGGGCGTCAGCCCCGGCTCGCCGCGCGGGGCCTGCAAGGGGCCGTGGACTGAAGGGGACTATCATAAACTGCGCGATGAATGGGGCATCGAATGGTGGATGCCGGTCGAAGGCGGCCTCTATTTCGACATGCGCCGCCATCCCCTGGCCGAGGCGCAGTCCCCAAAAGACCTCGAGAATTTCCCCTGGCCGGACCCGCTGCATCCGGAGCGTTACCAGGGGCTCGCGGCGCGCGCGGACGAGCTTCTCAATCGCCGACAGGTCGCCTATGTCCTGGGCCGCAACGCGGCGGGAGTTTTTGAAACCTCGATCTGGCTTCGCGGCTTCGAAAACTTCTTCTCCGACATGGCGATGAACCCCGCCCTCGCCGAAGCCATCCTCGAAAAAGTGTGCGAGATCAAAATGCGCTATTGGGAGCGGGCCCTGGCCGAGGTAGGCGAGAATGTGATGATCGCGTCCGAAGCGGACGATTTGGCCACGCAAGACCGACTTCTGATCAGCCCCGCCATGTACCGCCGTTTCATCAAACCGCGCCACACGCGCCTGTTTGCCCACATCAAGAAATCAGCCCGCGCGCCTGTGAAAATTTTTTACCACTGCTGCGGCGCGGTGGCCGAGCTGATCCCCGACCTGATTGAATCCGGCGTGGATATCCTCAACCCGGTTCAGGTCAGCGCCGCGGGCATGGACACCCGGGAATTGAAACGGCGCTTCGGCGACGTGTTGACCTTCCACGGCGGGGGCGTAGACACCCAGCGCACGCTGCCTTACGGCACGCCGCAGGCGGTTCGGGACGAAGTGAAGCGGCGGATCAACGACCTGGCGCCCGGCGGCGGCTTCATTTTCGCCACGGTCCACAACATCCAAGCCGACGTCCCCCCCGAGAACATCGCGGCGATGTGGGAGGCGTTGCGCGAGTTCGGGGTCTACCGCTAAGGAAGGCGCTCCGAGCCTTCCCCGGGGCTCAACGCGCAAGCGCCGGTTTCAAAAACAGCAAAGAAAGGGCGGCCGCCTTGGAGGACGACCGCCCTTGGCGCGGCGGAGGCAGCGAGCGGAAAAGCCGTCGGCCTCGCCCGCCCCTCCGCGAGCGGTTTGTTCACTTCCGCAGCCGGAAGAAACGGGCTCCGGGTTCGATCGGCAGAGTCGTCGGGTTGTCCGCGCCCACCGGCGTCCAATCCGGGTTGCCCAGGTCGGTTGTGGACTCCAGGGTGAAGCCGGCCGCCGTGTCAGGCCAGGAGATCACCACATTGTCGCCGGAGCGGGCGATGCTCAGGCTCGGCGCCGGCCCGCCCACCGGCGGAGTCGGATCGTCCGCCGGCGCCGGATGGCTAAAGACGGTGTAGAAGTTGATCTCCTTCAGCGGCTGGCCGGTGTGCGTGTTGATCGCCGGTCCCAACTCAGGCTTGTTGTCCAGGTTGATCTCGCCCTTGGCGGCGACCAGGATGGCCCGGGTGGTCATGGCCACTGTGGGTGTCCGGCTGCTGATCCCGTTGTCCGGATGGACGTTGATGAAGGGCAGGAAGCTGTGGGTCAGCGGCGTCAGGCTCTTGCTCTCCTGATCGAACGCCATCACGCGCGCGGCGATCTGGCCCTTGGAATACCCTTCGGGAATTGAATCCCAAACCACGGTCACCCGATTCAAGGCGTCCACAGCCAGATTGGCGCGGTCGAACGTGCCTTCGAAGCCGGGCTCGCTCACGTTGGCGACCGTCACGAAGCTGCCGCCATTGCGCGAATCAAACACGGCCAGGGAGACCTGATGCCCTCCGGTCGTGCCGGCAAGGAAGACGTAGGGGCTGTTGATGTGCCCGGCGATGCGGGTTCCGTCGCCTCGGCCGGTGTCGAAGCCGCGGCCGCTGGCGGCTTGATCGATCTGGCCGGTGAGGTTGCCGTCGTTGTCATAGAAGTAGATGACGCGGGTGTTCGAGCCGTCCTGCGGCTTGCAGCGAACGGCGAATCCGCCCTGGCAAGCGGCCACATTGGACCAGATGTCGCCCTTTGCCACCACCCAGCTCTCCTTCACCACCGAGCCGTCGGGGGCGAAGATCGTGGCGGTTACGCACGTCTCGTCCACGCGCGCGTGGCTGCGATCTTCGACCACGGACACGAAGTTTCCGTTGTCCAGGCAGACGATGTCGCCCCCGAAGCGGGTGATCTGGCTGCCCGGCGCCGCGCCGCTGGCGAGGCGGCCGTTGGCCGAGTCCTGAACCTTGGAAAGCATGGTTTGGGTCAACGAGGCCGGATCCAGGCGATAGGTCTGGACGCTGCCGTAGCGGCCGTCAGGAAGCCGGTCAAAACCGAGGTTCCACCGGCCGTCGGAGTTGAAAAGGCTCGGATAGGCGTGGGGCGAAGCCTCCGCGCCAACCATGAAGGTGTCCGCTCCAGGGCGCTTGTCGCCGGCCACGCGGCCGGGGTTGCCGTTCTGGCGGGAAGCATTGATGGGGCCCCGGTAAGGCTGGCCGTCGTCGGTGAAGAAGGCCTCGCCCAGCTTCATGGGGCTGCCGTCCACAGGTTGGAAGGCCACCACCCAGCGCTGCTTGTCGGACGTGTTTTCGGCGAAGGTGTTGCCGACCACGAGGAAGGCGCTGTCGCCCATCACACTGGCGTACGGCTCCCAGTTCCCGAGGCTGTCATACTCGGGAACGATCAGCGGGGTGTCCGGGACGATCCGGGTCAACCCTTGGGACTCAATGCTGCCCGGAGCGTACTGTTCGGCGAGAACCACGTACACTGCGGTTTCCTGGGTGGTGGTAGGCCCCATGGTGGGATCGCCCTGCCCGTTCACCTCGCCCACCGCCGCAATGCAGATGGCGTCGGCGGTCATCGAGACGCTGGGCTTGAACGTAGTATAGCCAAGGAGGTTGTCGGGATCGCCGTCGTGACTGGCGAAGGGGAAGAAGGAGGGCGTATCCCATGTTACCTCTGTCCCGTCGAACTTGCCCACGCGAGCCGCCACTTGGGTGTTGGGGAAGTATATCGGATCGGGCTTCAATTCATAAGCCACGCAGAAACGGTCCGAAGCGTCCACCGCGACGGTCACCCGCCCCGCCTGGTGAATGATCGGATCGGTGTCTGAGACCTCGGCTTTGGCTACAAATTCCCCTGTCCGAGCGTCCCAAATCGCCACCATCACCGGAGAAGCGCCCCCACTGGGAGACACGCCTGCCATGTAGACGTAATGACTTCGGATGTCGGAGGCGATGCGAGTGTCGTCCCCTCGGCCAGTGCTGAAGGCGAGGCCGCTGGTGTCATTCACATTCACCGACTCCTGGAGGTTGCCGTCGTTGTCGTAGAAATAGAGCGTTTCATGAACGCGGACAGCAAAACCGCCGCTGTAGGCGCAGACGTTGTCCCAGATGTTCCGAGGATCCACCAACGTCGGCCCCTTCACGACCGTGCCGTCCGGCTGCACGATGGAGAAGGTGGCGGACTCGCCGCTGCTGCCCGGCAATAGCGCGGTCTTGTCGTCGATGACCACCACGATGTTGCCGTTGTCCAGAAACTCCATCCGCCCTCCGAACCGGCTGCACTGAGGCGTGTCCGCGCCCGGGCCAAGGGAGGCCGCCTCGTAAGGCCCATAGACGAAGTCCCACGCCTTGGTCGCTGGCGTAGGCGTCAGATCCGCCCCCAGGTCAAAGATTTGCTCCACCCCGTAGCGGTTGTTGTCCCGATAAATGGGGTTGTTGCCCCATCGATTATCGGACTGGAAAGGAGGAAGCTGCCCACAGGAGGCCTCCGCCCCCACCATGAAACGGGTCGCCCCGGGGCGTTTATCGCCCGCCACGCGCGGCGGGTTGCCGTTCTGTCGGGAAAGGTTAATCTGCCCGGCGAACGGCTCGCCGTTGTCGGCGTAGAAGGCGTAGGAGACCTTCGGATCGCCCCCAGCCGCAGGCTGGAACACCACGGCGAAGTTCTGATTCTCGAACGTTCCGTCCGCGGCGAATGTCCCCTTGGCGATCAGGAAAACATTGTCGCCCACAACGCTCGTGTACGGCTCCCAATTCCCCAAGCCGGTGTCTCTGTCGCCGAACTGATCGGCCGGATCCTCGATCGCGCCGACGACCAATTGGCCGCCGCTTGCGTCGATGCGCCACCAGATGGGCGTGTCGCTTACGGCCCGAGCCATGCCGGCATCGGGCGCGTCGGCTGGAACTTCCACATAAGTCGGCTCCGCCGCCGCAGCGCAGAAGGCAAAAAAGCCCGCCGCAGCAAACGGAACAAGACAGACCACGGATCTTCTCATTCCTTTTTTCATGGATGCCTCCGGGTTGCTAGTGAGCGTATTCTAACTGAAGCGATGCCCGATAACAAGAAAAATTTTGAAGAATTCTTCATGAGCTGGAACAGCGTTCCTTCTGTAGACGGAAGCCTCTAAATGCAGAATTATGAATAGCCCCTTGAGCCCCTCCCCTTTGACTTGATCCCGAGCCCTCCATGGGAGCATGCTCGCCTTTCGCCGCGGAGCCGATCGGACCCGTCCGGGAGGCCGACCGACGGCGGAGGGGAGCGTTTTATGCCATACCGAGCCTGGTTTCAGTGCATCAATCCCGAGTGCGGGGCCGTCTACCCGCTGGATGCCATCGTGTATCGGTGCCGCGAATGCGGCTCGCTGCTCGAGGTTCGGCACGACATTGAGCGCCTCGCGCGCCGCAGCGCCCAGGCGTGGATGAAGCTCTTCGAAGAGCGCTACAAAAGCACCCAATGGCCCTACGGCTCGGGCGTCTGGGGCAAGAAGGAATGGGTCCTGCCGCAGATCGACAATGAAAACGTGGTCTCGCTCTACGAAGGGGGCACCAACCTGTTCTGGGCCGAGCGGCTCGGCAAGCTGATCGGGCTCGAGGACTTGTGGATCAAGCTCTGCGGCAACACCCACAGTGGTTCGTTCAAGGATCTGGGCATGACCGTGCTCGTCTCGCAAGTCAAACAGATGATCCGGGACGGCGCGCCCATTCAGGCCGTGGCCTGCGCCTCGACCGGCGACACCTCGGCGGCGCTGGCCGTTTATTGCGCAGCCGCCGGCATCCAGTCGATCGTCCTCCTGCCCAAGGGCAAGATCTCAACGGCTCAGCTCATCCAGCCCATTGCCAACGACGCCCTGGCGCTCTCGCTGGACACCGATTTCGACGGCTGCATGCGGGTGGTGCAGGAGATCACGCGCGATGAAACCATCTACCTGGCCAACTCGATGAACTCTTTGCGAGTCGAAGGCCAGAAAACTGTCGGGATCGAAATCGTCCAGCAATTCGACTGGGAAGCGCCGGACGTCATCATCATCCCCGGCGGCAACCTAGGCAACGTCTCGGCTCTCGGCAAAGGGCTGCTCATGATGCGCGATCTGGGGCTGATCGGGAAACTGCCCCGCATCGTCGTGGCGCAGGCCGAGCGCGCCAACCCCCTTTATCGCGCCTATCTGCGCAACTTCGAATCGTTCGAACCCGTCCGCGCCGAGAAAACCCTCGCCAGCGCCATCCAGATCGGCAATCCGGTCAGCGTCGAGAAGGCCATTCGCATCCTCCGCCAATTCCGCGGCGTCGTCGAGCAGGCCTCCGAAGAGGAACTCGCCGACGCGGCGGCGCTGGGCGACAAAACCGGCATGTTCAACTGCCCGCACACCGGCGTCGCTCTGGCCGTCCTGATTAAGCTCCTCCGCGCCGGCAAGATCGATAAGTCCGAGCGCGTGGTGGTGATTTCCACCGCGCACGGCCTGAAGTTCATCGAGATGAAAGTGCGCTACCACAACGGGGAGTTGGATTTCCCCTGCCGGCACGCCAACCGACCCGTCGAGCTGCCGCCGCGGGCGGACGCCGTCAAGGAAGCCCTCCGGGAAGCTTTGCGCCGACGGGAGCGCCTCCAGGCCTAAAACACGGCGCGCCGATCCCCTCCGCCGCCAAAAGGCCGGCGCGGGCTGACGGCAATCCGACCGCCCCCCCTTCTAACCGAGCTCGCACGGCCTCGCCGCTTCTCGGCGGGTTTGGCGACAGCCTCGCCGGATCCGCCCTGCCCGCGGGGGACTCAAGGAGCTTCACGATTTCGCAAATCTGCTCGGTCTGCTTTTTTGCTCCGGCGCGGGCGTAAAAAATCCCTCGCGAGAAAAACCGCCGGCGCCAAAAATGTCCGGAAAGCATGAAGCCAAAGCCCAAGCGCCAAAGGGACCGAAGCATGAAGCGACAAACCGGAGCCGGCCTCATCCTCCTCGCTTTTGCGGCGTTTGCGACCGCCGCCGCCGCGAGGGAGTTTCACGTCTCGCCAAAGGGAAGCGACCGCAACGACGGCTCGCGCGCCCGGCCGTTGCGGACGATTTCCGCCGCGGCCCGTTTCGCCCAGCCCGGCGACGTCATCACCGTGCACGAAGGCGTCTACCGGGAGCGCGTCGCGCCGCCGCGGGGCGGGCTCTCGAACGGGAAGCGAATCGTCTACCAAGCCGCCAAGGGCGAACGGGTTGAAATCAAGGGTTCGGAGATCGTCAAAGGATGGCGGCGCGTCCGCCGCGGCGTATGGAAGGCGGTCCTGCCGGAAAGCTTTTTCGGCGGTTACAACCCGTACCGGGACCTCATCCGCGGGGACTGGTTCAATCCCCGCGGCAGGGCTCATCACACGGGCGAGGTGTATCTGAACGGCGAACCGCTGTGGGAAGCCGCGCGCCTGGAAGACGTTATGACCCGCAAAGACGGCCGCGCGTGGTGGTTCGCCCAGGCCGACGAGCGCGAGACCGTCATCTGGGCCGACTTCGGCGACGCGGACCCCAACGTCGAAACGGTCGAGATCAACGTCCGCCGCGCGTGTTTCTATCCGGACCGTCCCGGGGTGAATTACATCACCGTGCGCGGATTCATCATGCGGCAAGCCGCCACTCAGTGGGCTCCGCCGACGGCCGAGCAAATCGGCTTGATCGGCACGCATTGGAGCAAAGGGTGGATCATCGAAAACAACATCATCAGCGACTCCCGATGCGTCGGCGTCACGCTCGGCAAGTATCGCGACCGGCGGGATCGGCGCGAAGCTTCCGCCAACCAGTACAACGAAACCATCCGCTGGGCGCTCGAAAACGGTTGGTCCAAGGAGAAAATCGGCTCCCACATTGTGCGGAACAACACGATTTACCGGTGCGAGCAGGCGGGCGTCTGCGGCAGTCTGGGCGCCGCCTTCAGCGTGGTGAGCGGCAATGACATCCACGACATCTGGGTCCAACGGCTCTTCTCCGGAGCCGAGATCGCTGGAATCAAATTC
>JAGHDA010000451.1 GCA_021160185.1 Verrucomicrobiota bacterium | reverse complement strand
TTGCCACGGCAGTCGGCCCGGCTGGCGGGAGGGCGGGCTGATCGAGGAGCTGCGCCTGGAAGACGCCGTCCGCAACCCCCAGTGGAGCTTCGAGATGTGGGACTTGCTTCTGTACGACAAACTAGTGAGCGAGCCGCGCCTCACGCTCCTGCTGGACACCGCCCTTTGCGGCGTGGAAATGGAGAGAGGCCTGATCCGCCGGGCGCTGGCCCGGTGCGACAAAACCGAACATCTCTACCGTGTCGGGGCAAAGCTGTTCCTGGATTGCACGGGCGATTGCCGGCTGGCGCTCGAGGCGGGGCGGAGATGCGCCGGGGCCGCGAGTCCAAGGCGGAGTTCGGCGAGTCTCTCGCCCTGGAGAAGGCGGACAAGAAGACTTTGGGAAGCAGCATCCTGTTCACCTCCAAGGATTACGGCAGGCCGATGCCCTTCAAGCCGCCGGCATGGGCCCGCAAAATCCGGAAAGAAATGCTCCGCTTCCGCGGCGTCCGCCCCTGGGAGTACGGCTACTGGTGGATTGAATGGGGCGGCCAGCTCGACACCATCCGCGACAACGAGCAGATCCGGTTCGAGCTGTTGTCCATCGCCCTGGGCGTGTGGGATTACATCAAGAACTCCGGCGAGTTTCCCGAAGCCGCCGCCTGGGCCATGGACTGGATCGGCATGATCCCCGGCAAACGCGAGAGTCGGCGGATTGTCGGCGACTACATGCTCACTCAACACGACGTGGAAGGCCGGCGCGGCGAGCCGGCGGACGCTGTGGCGGTCGGAGGATGGCCGCTGGACGACCACCCGCCGGAAGGCTTCGATCGGTGGAAGGAGAGACCCAACCGCGCGATCAGGCCCAAGGAGCCTTACAGCATTCCTCTCGGCTGCCTGTATAGCCGCAACGTGGGCAACCTGATGATGGCCGGCCGTAACATCAGCGCCAGCCACGTCGCCTTCACCTCCGCCCGCGTCATGGCCACCTGCGCCGCCCTGGGTCAGGCTGCCGGGACCGCCGCCGCGATTTGCGCCCGCAAAGGCCTCCTGCCCCGCGCGCTCCGCCAAGACAAGGCCCTGCTCCGGCAGTGCCAGCAAACGCTCCTTCGGGACGACCAGACCATCAAAGGCCTTCGCAACGAGGACTCCCGAGACCTCGCCCGCCGCGCCAAGGTCGTCGCTTCCTCTTCGCATCCGCCTTCCCGGCCTGAGAATGTTATCAACGGTTTTGTCCGCGATATGCCGGGCCGTTGGGAAAACCGATGGGGCGCGCGGATGACCCCCGAAGGCGTGTGGCTCCAGCTCGAGTGGCCCGAGCCGGTCTCCCTCCGCCAAATCCAGATCACCTTCGACACCGGCTTCCACCGCCAGCTTACCTTGTCGGCTTCGCCGCATGTGCGGCGCTCGGTGATTCGGGGGCCTCAGCCGGAAACCGTTCGCGACTGCCGACTCCTGTGGCGGCCGTCGGCCGACGCGTCCTGGCGCGAGCTTGCGCGGATCGAGGGCAACTACCAACGGTTGGTCCGCCGCTCGTTTCCGACCGTCCGGGCCCAAGCCGTTCGGCTCCATATTTTGGCCACCAACGGAGCGCCGATCGCCCGCGTCTACGAGGTGCGCGCCTACGGCTGAGACGGTAAGCCCGCGCGTCGCCTCCCGGCGGCGCGCGGCGGCCTGGGAAAGCGCTGGCTGGAGAAGGCGCGGCCGTTTAGGGTGGCCGGCGCATGAAACTTGCCTTGGGACTTCTTGCGGGCTGCCTGGCGGCGCGCCTCGGCGCGGCGCAGCCGGGCGGCGGCGTTCTGGAAAATCTGGCTCGGCCGCAGCCGGGGCGCTCGATGCGCGTCAGCTCCACCATGCGGGACGGCGAATCCCGACGCGGAGAGCATCCCCGGCTCAATCCGCAAGCCCCGCCGCGCGGGGATCGAAGCGAAGAGAGCAACTTCGACAACTTCCGCGTCCCGCCCGGCAAAACACATGTGTTGATGGACGTGAAGGGTCCGGGCGTGATCACGCACATCTGGATGACCTTTCTGGGGCCGGAGCCTCACCCTTGGGCCCCTCGCGGCTCGGCGAACCACCAAGAGATGCTCCTGCGAATCTACTGGGACGGCCGTTCGCGCCCGGGGGTGGAAGCGCCGGTGGGAGATTTCTTTGCCAACTGCTTCGGCAAGCGGAGCGAGGTGATCAGCCTGCCGGTGGCGGTGGAGGACGGCGACTCCTACAACTGTTTCTGGCGCATGCCGTTTCGGAAGTCGGCGCGGGTGGAGATCGAGAACCAGAGTGAAAAACCCATCAGCTTGCTTTACTACAACATTGACTGGATCAAGCTGGACCGGCTTCCGGAGGAGACGCCCTATTTCTACGCGCAGTATCGCCAGGAATATCCCGCGCGCTCGGGCCGGGACTACGTGGTCCTGGACACTCGCGGCAAGGGCCATTACGTGGGAACGGTGCTGGCCGTGAGGACGCGCAGCCCCTCCTGGTTTGGCGAAGGGGACGAGAAGATCTACATCGACGGCGAGACCCGCCCTTCGATCTGGGGCACTGGCACGGAAGACTACTTCCTTTCGGCCTGGGGATTGAAACGCCACGAGACGCCCTACTCGGGGGCGCCGTACGTGGACCAACTGGGCGTTGTCGGCGGCCATATCAGCGCCTACCGCTGGCATCTCCACGATCCTATCGTTTTCCGCACTGGGATCAAGGTGACCTTTGAGCATTTCGGCTGGCTCCCGCCCGATGAAAATCCCGACTACAAAAGCACGAGCTGGAACGAGCGGGAGGACGACTACGCCAGCGTGGCTTTTTGGTATCAGACCGGCGAGCCGACATTCGCGGCGCGCGCCCCGGCCGCCGACCGCCGGCGTCTGCCAAGCCTGGATCGGATCGTCGCCTATGCGCGGGACGTCCTGGCGCCTGATCGCCACGGGGCGGGGGAGGCGGTTTTGCAAAAGCTCCCGTTCTATGAGGGGCCGCAGGTGTTGTACCGCGCGCCGAGCGCCAAGGACGCGTGGCTGGAGATCCCCTTCGCGGTGAAGAAAAAGGAGCCCCTGCGGCTCCTGCTCAATGCGACCTGCTCCTACGATTTCGGCCGATACCAGGTTTCACTTAACGGCGTCAAGCTGGGCGAGCCGTTGGACTTTTACAGTCCCCAGACCGTTCAGCGCGAGTTTCACCTCCTTGATTTCTGGCCCGATCCGGGCCGGTATGTCCTGCGCCTGGAGTGCGCGGGGAAGAATCCCTCTTCCCGGGGATTCTATCTGGGCCTGGAGTCGGCGCGGCTTCGGGAGCGCCGCCCGCGCGTGGCGGCCTACGGCCACGACAAGGACAAGGATTGGCGCAAGCGCCCGATTCTTTACCGCTAACCCGGCTTCGCGGTTTCGCCGAAGCAATCGGAAAAATTCGGGTCATTCGGCTCCGTAAGTGTTTGGAAATCAACGGGCGCATTGCTGATTTGGGCCCCAAATGGCCTGTGGCGCCGACCTTTTGGATACCATTGTTCTGTTCCAACGAGTGAGGCCCCGGCATGCCCCCCAATCCGCGAAGTCGGGTTAGTCCGGGCCCAAGCCGGGCGCACGGAAAGACAGCGAGACACTTTGCCGGCGCGCGCCCGCAGGCCTCCGGGGCGAGGCGGTCCAGCGCCCCTCGGGCGGATGCCAAGCGCCGGGACGAGCTTTCGTGCTTACAGCCCGCCCGTCCGCCGGCAGGGAGAAGCTTTCGTCCCGGACAGGGTGTTTGTCTCGCCCCCTGCCCGAGAACAGATGAATCAGGTTTTCCCCGGGAGCGCGAGTTTGGGGATTGTATCTGGCGGCGCGTTTCTGGAGCATTTGTCGCGGAAGCTTCGGAACCGACGAGGTGTTGAAGGTTGCGGCCTCGTCGATGCTGCTCGGGCCGTGGCGGAGTGTGTGGCCAAAGCGTGGCGGGAAGATGATGAAAACCGTCGTTGTTCTGTTGATCTGGTGCGTGTTGTTTGCGCTGGCTTGGCCGTTGGCCGTGGGGCTGCTGTTTCTGCTCCCGCTGCTCTGGCTGACGTCGATCCCGATCCGGCTGCTGATCTGGGTCGTGGAAGCCGCCCTGGCGTTGGCGAAAACGATCCTGTTCCTGCCGGCCAGGCTGGCGGGCTGGCGAGGGACCGATTGATTCCGCGAGGAGGCTGTCATAAGGGACTCCGGAGCATCGCCTCGGGATCGGCCTTCGGCGTCGGCTGCCAATGGTTGCTCAGCGGACCGTTCCCGCCATTACGGTCACGGCCACGAGGATTCTCGTCATCGCCACCATCACTCGAGCCATCATGCCGCGGCCGGCGGTGCCGAAGATTCTCCCGCCGCGCACGCTGAGCAGCGCGATGTTCGGCCTGAGTTCGCTGGGGCTGTGTCGGATCTGCGTGAGGGCGGGCTGGCTGCGGAACAGCTGGAGCGAGGACAACAAGCACGTCTTCAGCCTGACGCGGGACCACTACGTGTTGCCCGGCCGGGGGCAGCTCTGCCTCGGTTTCCGGATGTTGGCGGGCCTGGCGCCGCTGTGGTGCGTGTGGGCCTGGCGGCAGCGCGCGCGGCGCCGCTCCCCTCAAGGCTGAGTCAGGCTGGAACCAACGGCCGCCCGCCCCCTCCAAGTATTCCTCGGCGCGTGCGGTCGCGAGAACTGCTGGGTTCGCGCATACGTTCGGCGTAAGGCATTGGTTTGGCTGGTCGTTCAATGTGACCCGGCCTCACGACAAGACGCTGAGCATGGGGCGGGCCGCTCGAACGACGGCGCTTCGGATGCCGGTGGCATCTCCCGGCATAAGCGCCACCCGCCGACCGCCAAATGGAGCCAAGGCCTGGAAACTTTCTTGGGCGCTTCTTGGGGGACTCATGCCGAACCTCTGTTCGCCACGGTATGTGCGCATAAAGTGACAGGTTCAAAGTCTCCCAGCCCGGCTGACAGGAAGTCCCGACGTGTCCGGCAACATGAGCCTGTCCTGCACGCCACGGCGGCCTTGAGCTGCGCCGGCAGATCCCGCGACAGCGGGCCCTGATGAGGGAGGAGCCACGAGAATGGAACCAATGCCTCACCATCACCTTACCATGAAGACACGGGCTCGTCCCCTGCTCGGCCAGCCCTGTGCGGCTCCAAACTTTTCTTCGACGTTGCCCCCGCGTTTGCCTGGGCCAAGTCACTAGCGATCCAGCAAGGCTGCCCCAGGCGGCTTGCCCCGAGATGGGTATTAGGATATTCTAAAACTCTAATGCAGAAGCGATGAAATCCGAACGATTTCGTATCTTCATCCTGGCCTTGATACTCTTGAGCAGATGGCTCTCAGCCCAACCGGTTGGCGAGCCGGAGGTCCGATGGCTGGCCGGCGGCAGCATCCTTGGCCCGAACCTGGTCGCCTTCAGCGCGGATGGCACGGCCGTGTTTACCCACGCGGCGGCGGACTTCGGCTTCAAGAAGTGGGACTTCACCACCAGGCGACTCCTCTCGCTGACGCCGGTTCCGGAGAAATTCACGACGACAGCCGGCCTTTCCAATGATCAGCGAAAGGTCGCCATGATTTCGTCCTACGGCCTGCTCCATCTTTGCCGAGTGGACGATGGCTCAGTGATTTGGAGTGTGAGATTGGGCACGGTGGCCGACACGCTGAGTTTTTCATCGGATGACCGCTTGTTGTTGACCCAGGAACTCTTCGGAGTCATCCGGGTGTGGCACCCCGCTGACGGCGAGCCGATTGAGGCGACGTTTACCGATGGATCCGGAAACAGCACGAATGCCTTCCGTTGGGCAGAGTTTTTCATCGCCACGGAGTTTCTGGCGCTGGCGGACGGTGAGGTGATCCGGTTCAACGCCGAAACCGGAGATGCCGCCTGGCGAACCGTTGATCCAGCCCTGGGCGGGGCCTGGGTGGCAGCGGTTGCCCCGGACGGAACGGAGTTTTGTGTAGCGGCAACTAACGGGCTTCGGCGGTATGCCGTCGCGGACGGTCAACTGATTGCCGACCTTTACGCGCCCCCCACCAACGTCACGCGGCTGGCGTATTCGCCCGATGGCGCCACCCTGGCCGTGGCCCTTCATAGCGGCGGCATCGAGTTGCGCGACGTGGCCGATGGCTCGCTGAAGGGCACACTGAGTGGGATCCCGGCCGGCGAAGCCACGATCAACGCGATAGCCTGGTCGCCGGACGGACAGCGCCTGGTGGCAGGCGGCACTTACGGAAGCTACTGGTGGTCGCTCACCGGAGACACCAACGCGCAGCCGTTCAGCCCCCTGGTAAGGGCTCTTCGCACACCAGCGAGATTCTCGCACGATGGGCAATGGGTGGTGAAGGGAAGTTGGTCCCATGACGTTGTGTTGCTCAATGCCACCAACGGTCTCGTCGCTCATCGCTGGACTCTCGAGCCTGAGGCCGACGTCGAGCGGGTCTGCCCCTCTCCAACAACCAACGTCGTGTTCATTCCCATAAGGACGGGGCATCTGGAGATCCGAACCCTGCCGGAAGGCACTTTGTTGAACCGGGTCCGCCTCCTGACGGACGTCGCCTCATGGTTCGATCTGGAAGTGTCGGCGAACGGGAGCCGGTTGCTTGCCTTCGAGGAATGGCCTTCCGAGCGGTTCACCGTGTTTTCTACCGAAACCTGGCAGGCGTTGCTGTCCGTGACGCACCGCGGGATCATGTGGGCTCGCATCAGTCCCGACGGCACACGGGTGGTGAGCTCGGACTGCTGTAAGACGTTCGTCTGGACGGTGGACGAGGACTCCGGGCCTGTTGTCATCCCGGGAGGCGGTAGTCTTGAGTTCGGGGCCGAACCCGACCAGGTCTGGACGCTCAATCGAGAAGGTTGGATCGATCTGTGGCGAATGACTGACGGCAGTCACCTGGGGGGTGTGAAGATTCCACTGACGAACTACACGGCCGTGCTCAGCCCCGACCGACGCCTGCTCCTGACCTCGCAAAGTGGTCGCCAACCGATGAAAGTCTGGCGTACGGACAACGGGGCCTGCATCGCACAAATCGCCGGCCCGGCGGCGATTCAGCTCATCCAGTTCACCGCTGCGGCGGATCATCGTTGGCTGGTGGCGACACGACGAGATGGATCGTTGCTGGCCTTTGATTTCCCGTTCTTCATCCAGGACCCGGTTGTGGCTGGCGGGCAGCTTCACCTGCGCCTCGTGGGCGCCCCCGGCCCATTTCAAATCGAATCCCGGTCACTCACCGATGCCGAGTGGAGCGTGGTGAGCGAACCGTTCGATGAACAGATCTGGGCGCCACTTGCTGGCGACGTGGGGCGACTGTACCGCGCGCGGCGGTAGCCTAGCCCCGTCTGGGGCTCGTCTTCGCAATAGGCGAGACAACAACCCCTCGACTGCTACGCCGGAGCGCCCACGATAAAATAAGGTGACAGGTTCAAGGTCCGGAAACGGATTTAGCGCGCGAAGGACAATGCAGAATCGGCCCTTCACGCAACCGCAGCACCACAAGCCGTTGTCCCGTTCGCGAGGACCATCTCCGCGGCCCTGCCGCTGGGCGACGCCATGCTCGCGGGCAGTCGCACCTCTTGAAACAGCGGGGCGTCACTGCCTGTTGTCGAGCTGGGAGTGGGACCGTACGCCCAGTAATGGAGTTGACCGGGGGAAAGTCCGCGCTCCGTCGCGAACCACTGATCCACCCGCTGAGGTCCGATCCCTCACCCTGTCACCACCCCGCCGCCAACGGAAGGAAACGTCTCGGAGGCTTGCCGCAGAAGAGGCCTCTCCCGCAGCCGCTTCTACGAGTACAAAAGACGCTTCCAAACACACGGAATCGAAGGTCTCAAGGACCTTCCTCCCGTCCACAAGTCCCACCCCAAACC
>JAGHDA010000417.1 GCA_021160185.1 Verrucomicrobiota bacterium | reverse complement strand
TATGAGCGCCGCCGCCGAGAAAAAACGAATCCGCCGCCTTATGCGGGCCCGCCTCGCCGCGGTTCCGACCTCGGAGCGCGCCGCCGCCTCCGAGGCGCTTTGCCGCATCGTCCGCGGCCATCCCCTCTGGCGGGAAGCTGAGTCCGTGATGCTTTTCGCGCCGATGCCCGAGGAATTGGACATATGGCCGTTGGCCGAGGAAGCCTGGGCAAAAGGCCGTCGCGTGGCCTTTCCCAAATACGCTGCGGAATGTTCCGGCTACCTGCCCGCCTTCGCTTCCGGCCCGGAGGATTTGGCCCCCGGTCGCTTCGGGATTCAGGAGCCGATCGGTCCGCCGAGCCGCGGGCGGCAAAAGCTGGACTTGATCTTCGTTCCCGGATTAGCGTTTGATTTCGAGGGGCGACGATTGGGGCGAGGCAAGGGCTACTACGATCGGCTGCTGTCGACCCTGGAAGGAATCTTCTGCGGCGTGGCGATGGAGTTCCAACTCCTGAGCGCGCTGCCGGAAGAGAAGCACGATCGAAGAATGAACTGGATCGCGACGCCGGATCGCTGGCTCGCGGCGCGGCGTCCGACGGATTAATGGCTTTGCTTGCGAGTATGGACTGGGCCCTAGCCGCTCTAAGCCTGGCTGGAGGGGCGGCGGTGGGATATACGGCTTGCTGTTGGCGGCAACGCCTCAGACGCCGGGCAGCCGGTTCCCAGGTTGAAGCTCTCCTCGCCGACGCTCGCCAGGAGGCGGAGGCCATCCGCCAAAATGCCCGAATCGAAGCGATGGAGGAAGCCGCCCGCCTTCGTCGGGAGGCCGACCGGGAAATCCTTCAGGCCCAGAAAGAAATCGAAACGCTCCGGGCCAGAGTCACCGAGAGGGAAACCCTCCTCAACCGCCAGCTCGACGGGCTCGCCGAGCGCGAGCGCTCCCTCAACCGCCATCAATGCCGGCTGCTGGAGGAACAACGCCGCCTCGAGGAAAAGGAGCAAGAACTGGAAAAACTCATCAAGTCCCGCCGCCGCGAGCTGGAGCGCGCGGCTCGCCTCTCCGAAGCGGACGCCAAAGCCATCCTCCTCAAAGAGGTGGAAGAAGAGGCCCTCCGGGACGCCGACGCCCTGGCCCGCCACATCATCGAGGAAGCCCAGGAAGCCGCCGAACAAAAGGCGCGCAAGATCGTCTCCGTCGCCATCCAGCGCTACGCCGCCCACCAGACCTATGAACTGACCACCTCGAACATCGCCCTCAACGGAACCGATATCAAAGGCCGCATCATCGGCCGGGACGGCCGGAACATCCGCGCCTTCGAAGCCGCCACCGGCGTCACCGTGCTGATCGACGACACCCCCAACACGGTGGTGCTCTCGGCCTTCGACCCGGTGCGGCGGGAAATCGCCCGCCAGGCCATGGAGCGGCTTATCGCCGACGGCCGCATCCACCCCACCCGAATCGAAGAAGTCGTCGAGGACGTCCGCCGCGAGATGGAGGAAACGATTCTGAAAGCCGGCGCGGACGCAACACTGGAAGCCGGCCTGCCTCCCCTCCACCAGGAAATCACCCGCCTCCTGGGCCGCCTTCGCTTCCGGCGCAGCTATTCCCAGAACATTCTGACCCACTCGGTCGAGGTCGCCCGTCTCTGCGCCCTCATGGCGGCCGAACTGGAGCTGGACCCGATGCCCGCGCGGCGGGCCGGCCTCCTGCACGACATCGGCAAGGCCGCAGACCACGACCTGGAGGGCTCCCACGCCGCGGCGGGCGCGGAGATCCTCCGCCGCTACGGGGAAAGCGAAGAGGTGGTCGCCGCGGTGGCTTCGCACCACAACGAGGGCGGAGCGAGCAATATCTACGGCGCCTTGGTAAGCGCGGCCGACGCTATCAGCGCCGCCCGCCCCGGCGCCCGCTCCGAGTCGATCAGCCACTACATCCAACGGCTGGAAGCGCTGGAAAAAATCGGCAACTCCTTCCAGGGCGTCGAAAAATGCTACGCCGTCCAAGCCGGCCGGGAACTGCGCGTCATGGTCAAACCGCAGGAGCTGAGCGACGAACAGGCGCGCGTGTTGGCCCGCAACCTGGCCCGGCGCATCGAAAATGACCTCCAGTACCCAGGGCAAATCCGCGTCACCGTGGTCCGTGAAACCCGTTGCATCGAATATGCCAAGTAGCCCGGCTGCAGGCAGGCTCCGGCAAGGAACCCGAATCCACCACATCCAACCGGCGATCCGCCTTTCCCATGGCTAAAGCTAAAAAAACACACACGCCTTCAGACCCCGGCGGGGCGAGGCGCGAAGGCGCCGCCTCCCGGCGCCCCTCCTTGCTCGAGCAGGTCCACGGCGCCGAGCGCGTCTTCCTTAAAGGCCGCCGCGAGCACGCCGCCGAACTGGAAAGCGCCATCCGGATCTTCCTCGAATTCCTTCGGGGCTTCGAATCCCTGAACTTCGAGGAGCCGTGCGTGACCGTGTTCGGCTCTGCGCGGTTCCGCTCCAACCACCGTTTCTACAAGCTCGCTCGTCAAGTGGGGCGCCGGCTGGCCGAAGCGGGCTTTGCCGTCATGACCGGCGGCGGGCCAGGCATCATGGAAGCGGCCAATCGCGGCGCGATGGAAGCCGGCGGCCTGAGCCTGGGGTGCAACATCCGCCTGCCTCAAGAGCAGAAACCCAACCGCTACATGCATCAGTTTGTGGAGTTCGACCACTTCTTTGTCCGCAAAGTGATGCTGGTCAAATATTCCTGCGCGTTCATCATCATGCCCGGCGGGTTCGGGACGCTGGACGAAGCCTTCGAAGCGATGACGCTGATGCAAACCGAAAAGATCGACCGCTTTCCCGTCGTGGTGATGGGAAGCGCGTTCTGGAAGCATCTCCAGCCGTTTCTGGAGAAAGCGCTCCTGCGCTTCCGGACCGTGAGTCCGGAAGACGTGGATTTGTGGCGGCTGACCGACTCGCCCGAGGAGGCTGTGCGACGGATTCTCGAAGGCATCAACCACGCGCCCGGCTGCGCGGGGCGGCTGGAAAGGGAAACACCCCTCTTGACAGGCTCTTAAGGGCGGCGTCCCTTTGCGAAGTTTTCACGCTTGAAATCGGTTCGACCCTGGCGCCAAATGGCGGCTTTGATTGGAATTCGCTTATGACCTTGGGCGACATCATCCGTCCGGAAAACGTCGTGCCGGAGCTGACGGCGCGGAATCGGTGGGAAGCGATCGACGAGCTCATCAGTCGGCTTGCGCAAACCGGCTCGGTCAATCCCGAGCATCAGGAGGCCATCGCAGCCGCGGTGCGCAAGCGCGAGAAGTCGATGAGCACCGGCATCGGCTTCGGTGTGGGCATCCCCCACGCCTCTACCGAGTTGATCGACCAGGTGGTCGGCGCTCTGGGGCGAAGCAAGAACGGTATCGATTTTGACGCCCTGGACGATCAGCCAGTGAACCTGGTGCTCCTTTTCCTCGTGCCCCAGGGCAAGTTCCAGCAACACCTCCACACCCTGGCCAAGATCGCCAAGAAGCTTCACAACAAGGAATTCCGCCAGGCCCTGGAAGAAGCCCCCGACGCCCAGGCGATGTACGAAATCATCAAAGCCAACGCTGATCCTTCCTGACCCGCCCGCTCTTTCCCAATGGTCGCCCGCCACATTGAACAGCAACTCCGTCAGGCTGTAGCCCAAACCCTGCCGGACGCGGACCCGAGCCAGGTCAAAATCCGTCCCTGCCCGAACCCCAAGTTCGGCGATTACCAGTCCACTTCAATCATGGCTTTGGCCAAGCCGCGGAAGCTCAACCCGCGCAAACTGGCCGAACAAACCGCCCAACGCCTCGACGCAAGCCCCTGGTGCGAAGAAGTCGCTGTGGCCGGGCCGGGGTTCATCAATTTCCGCCTCCGCCCCGAGGCAGCCGCCGAAGCCGTCCGCCGCGCCGCCTTGGAACAGCCGCCCTTCCTGCGCCCCGCGGACCGCCCGCGGACGATCGTCCTGGATTTCAGCTC
>JAGHDA010000467.1 GCA_021160185.1 Verrucomicrobiota bacterium | reverse complement strand
GGGCTCCGGGGGCATGTCGTGATTGCTCATGGATCTTCGCGGGAGCACGCAATCATGAATGCCGTCCGTCAGGCGGCCGCTATTGTCCAGCACCGGGTTAACGATTCCTTGATCAAGGAGATTGCTGAAGCCAATCGCATTTTGCGTTCCCAGTTGAATTCCGCTCCCGCGCAGATCCTCGCATGAAATCTTCTCAGAAGTCTCTTTCTTTCATTAATCCGCGCGCCAAACACAATTTCCAGGGAAGAACCTGCTCCATCGCTGGAGTAGGCTCCTACGTTCCGGAGCGGGTTTTGACCAATCAAGACCTGGAAAAGATGGTCGAAACCTCTGACGAATGGATCACCACCCGCACCGGGATCAAAGAACGGCGTTTGGCCGCGCCCGGGGAGACCACTTCCGACATGGGCGCGGAGGCGGCGCGCCGGGCCTTGGCCGACGCGGGCGTGGCCCCGGAGGATCTGGATCTGATCATTGTGGCCACCGTGACGCCCGACATGCCGTTTCCCTCCACGGCCTGCCTGATCCAGGCGAAGCTCGGGGCGCGCCGCGCCGCCGCTTTCGACATCGAAGCGGCCTGTTCCGGCTTCGTCTACGGCTTGGAGATCGGCCAGCAATTTGTCATGTCCCGCACCTACGACACGGTGCTCGTGGTGGGGGCGGAAAAGCTCTCCTCGATCGTGGACTGGACCGATCGCAACACATGCGTCCTTTTCGGCGACGGCGCCGGGGCGGCGGTGCTTCGGAATCGGGACGGCGCTCACGGCTTGCTCACGGTTTGCATGGGCGCGGACGGGGGGAAAGGATCGCTGCTTCAAGTTCCCGCCGGCGGAAGCGCAATGCCGGCCTCCGAGGAAACCGTGAAGCGGCGGCTCCATTACATTCGGATGGAGGGGCGGGAGACCTTCAAGAACGCCGTCCAGGCCATGTGCGCCGCGGCGGAAGAGGCCCTGCGGCGGTGCCGCGCGGACATTTCCCAGGTTGCCTGCATCATTCCTCATCAGGCCAACCGGCGGATTATCGACGCCGTGGCCGCGCGATTGAAAGCCAAGCCCGACCAAGTCTACGTCAATCTGGATCGCTACGGAAACACCTCGGCCGCTTCCGTGGCTATCGCGTTGGATGAGGCGGCGCGCTCGGGCCGGATCCAGCGCGGCGATTTGGCGCTGCTGACTGTGTTCGGAGGAGGATTTACTTGGGGGTCGGCGTTGCTGGAGTGGTGACGCGTTGACGCTTGTTAGGATTGTGTTAGACTTTCTGAGGATATGGCATCGAGCAAGCTGGACACCTCAAGCGCATTTGAGCCGAACCCCATGGGGGACGGCGAAGCGAAACTCGACTTGGCCCTCTGCCACTTGGCTGTTCGAAAAAACGGGATCGAATTCCTCAGCTCACGAGCCTTTCCTTTATGGAGCGAACTGCGCGTCGCCATTGGCTCGGCGCGGGACGGAAAGATGATGGAGGCCAACGGCGTAGTCGTTGATTGCGCCGGAAACCGCCACAGCGGCTACGTGGTGTCTGTCATGTTCTTCGATCTCCCTCCGGCTTGCCGACAAGGATTGGAACTTCTGGCCCGGCAGACGGCGCTCTGAGGGGCCGCAAGAGGTTGGCGCCGGAGATTGGAAGGCGCGTGTCCGAAAAGCGGGCACGCAAGTTGCTGAACGTCTCGTCGTATGGATATCAATAGTTTTTACAAGATTCTGTCGACCGCGGTGGAAGGAGAAGCCTCCGATGTCCACCTGAAGGCTGGCGGGCCCGTGATCTTCCGCATCCACAGCGAACTGGTCATCGTGAATGCGCCCACTCCCACCAAGGAGTGGATCAATGAGGTGGTGGAGACGATTGTTCCCCCCCACGCCAAGAAGCGTCTTGAAGAGGAGCGCGAGGTGGATTTTTCTTACTTCCATCCCGAGGTAGGGCGGTTCCGAACCAATGTCTTCCAGCAGAAGGGTGAGTGGTGCATTGCCATGCGGTATGTCAAGACCCATGTGCCCCCCTTCGAAGAACTGGGGTTGCTCCCCATTCTCAAAACATTGGCGGAATCCCCCCGGGGGATTGTGATGGTTACCGGCGCCACCGGATGCGGCAAATCAACCACGTTGGCCGCAATGATCCAGCACATCAACCAGACCCAGCAGCGCCACATCATCACCTTGGAGGACCCGATCGAGTACGTTTTCGAAGACGACAAATGCGTTATCGAGCAACGGGAAGTGGGGTTGGACACCCCCAGCTTTTCTTCCGGATTGAGGAATGTCCTGCGACAGGATCCGGATGTGATCATGATCGGCGAGATGCGCGATCCAATCACCGTGATGTCCTCCATCAGCGCTTCGGAGACGGGGCATTTGGTGCTTTCTACGCTGCACACCACCACTGCTTCGCAGGCCATCGGGCGGGTCCTTGAGTTTTTCCCTCCCCACGAGCGGGATCAGGTGAGGCGGCAGCTTGCAGGGACCTTGCGCGCGGTGGTTTGCCAGCGGATGGTGACTAAGGAAGGCGGAGGCGTGATTCCCGCCTTGGAGATCTTGATCAACACTCCCACCGTGCGGAAGCTTCTGGAGGAGGACAAGATCGAGAAATTGCCCGCCGCTATCGAAACAGGCCGAGACGACGGGATGCAGACTTTCAACCAGGCCCTCTACGACCTGGTCAAGCAGGGGAAGGTGAGCGAGGAAGAGGCGCTTCGCAAGGCGACCAATCCGCAGGCCTTGGCGATGAACTTTAAAGGGATCTTCCTGGACGAGGCGCGGCGGATTCTCTCCTGATCTGTTCAATCAACCTTCTTGGTGGACATTTTAATGAACTTTTTCACGGTGTCAAAGGGACGTTTGCCCATGTTCCTGTAACCCTGGTGCGGGCGCTCGAAGTTGTAGTGCTTCAACCATCGGTTCAGGTCTTTCTGTAAGGCCTGGACCGACCCGTAAAACTTCGTCCTGAAGGCCGGCCGCAAAAACTCGTCCAGGACCGTCCGGTTGAAACGCTCCACAAATCCGTTTGTCCTCGGCCGTCCCACCTTCGTCGTCCGGTGCTCGATGTCGTTCAAGGCCAGGTACAACTCGTAAGGATGGTGGTCTTTTCCGCAGTATTCCCGGCCGTTGTCTGTAAGGATCGCCTTCACTTCCAGCCCCCACTCCCCGTACTGCGGCAGGACGTCGTTGTGAAGTATCACAGCCGCATGTTCCGGAAGTTTCGAGGTGTGGAGGTAGGCGAAGGCGTAACTGCCGAAGGTGTCCACCACCGCCTGCATGTACACCTTTCCCACGCCCTTGAGGTGTCCCACGTAGAAGGTGTCCTGGCAGAGGAGTTCTCCGGGGCGTTTGCTCTCCACGTGCCGCTCCCGGAAGCAGGGATTGGCCTTCTCGATGGCCTTGACCTGCTCCGGGGTGAGGGTGATTTTTTCTTTCAGGGCCTTTTCTTCGAGTTTGAGGAGCCTTTCATAGCGGCTTCCCATCCCGTGCTTGTTGAGG
>JAGHDA010000378.1 GCA_021160185.1 Verrucomicrobiota bacterium | reverse complement strand
GTTTCAGGCAGCCGTCCTCGACCTTCCAACCCCGGCGGGGAAACTCGCCTCCGTCAGCGGAGCGCCATCCCCTCGTCGTCTTGCCATCGAACAACAACCGCCAGCCCGCCTTCCGTCCCTGGGGGGCAAGGGCGCCGCCCGCCGCCGCCGTCCACATCACGCTCCCAGCCAGTCCCGCCAACACCCAATAATTCCATTTAGAGATCATAGCGGATTCCTACTCCCCCGCCTCTGAACCGTCAAGAATCCGCTCCGAGACGCATCGGAAACTTGCTTCGGCGCGCGGAACGTGGTTCAACAGGAGCGCAACCAACAGCCTTATGGCCAAATACGAAAAACCAAAATCGGAGCCTGAGCGCGAGCAACTCCGCGCCGAGGAGGAAGAATGGGAAGAGCTTGACGAGGCTTTCGGCTTCAATCAGAAAATCTTGCCATGGCTTGTGGCAGGAGGCGCGCTGGCGCTTTACCTGATCACTCTGTGCCGATGGCTTCGGCTCGAAAACCTGAGCCTTCTGGCCTCGGTTTTGGGCTGGGATCCCAGTCCGCAATTGGAACGCCCTCTCTACTTCCTTTTGACCCGCCCCTTTCTCCTCCTGCCCGCCAAGCTTCAGCCCCTGGCGCTCAACGCGTTGGCGGCTGTTCTGGGCGCTGCGACGGCAGGCCTGCTCACGCGTTGCGTCGCCCTTCTGCCCTACGACCGGACGCGCGAGGCCCGTGAGCGGGAACAGAACCCTCTGGCGTTCCTAAGCATTCCCTTCTCCTGGCTGCCGCCGCTGGCCGGAGGCGTCCTGCTCGTCGTGGGGCTGAATGTGTGGGAACACGGGACCGTCGCCGCCGGCGAGATGCTCGATCTCCTGCTTTTCGCTTACCTCGTGCGATGCCTGCTCGAATACCGGACCGAGGATCGAGAAAGCTGGATGTATCGTTTCGCCTTCCTCTACGGCCTCGCCGTCGCAAACAACTATGCGATGATCGGCTTCTTCCCCTGCTTCCTGATAGCGGTGTTGTGGATCAAGGGAATCGAGGCCTTCCAAATAGGCTGGCTGCTCCGCATGGCCGGTCTCGGAGTAGCCGGGCTCTTGCTCTACTTGCTGCTGCCCCTGGTCCACACCCTCCGCGAAGCGGCGGACGCCACGTTTTGGGAGTACCTCCGGAGCGAATTGGCCCGCCAGAAATCAGGGCTTCTCTCCGTGCCTCGCTACGCGATTCTGGTCATCTCCCTGACCACCATCCTGCCCACGCTGCTGATGGGTGTGCGATGGCGGTCGAACCGGGAGGAGACCAGCGCCGCCGGGACGGTCTTCAACGCCTACCTAATGCACCTCTTGCACGCGGTCATGTTCGCGGCGGCGCTGAGCGTGTTCTTCGACGCGAAATGGACGCCGCGGGGCCAGTTGCCGGGCAGGCCCCTTTTGCCCTTCTACTTCCTCGCGGCTTTGGCCGCCGCTTACTACGGCGGATACCTGATGCTCACGGGGCGGCCGGCGCCGGGCCGACATCGCAGACCGGAGCCGCCGGGCATGGGCGCGTTGCGAACGCTCTTCGGCTGGCTCGCCCCGGTCGCGGCGGCGGCGGTTCCCCTCTACGTGGCCGCGGTAAATTTCCCCGTGGTGTGGCAGGAGCGGGGGCTCGCCCTCCGCAAACTGGCGGCGGACCTAACGCAGCCGCTGGCGGACCAACCGACTTACCTGGTGGCCGACAGCTCTCTTCCCTTGTTGCTGGCCGAGGCGGGACTTCGCGATCGCGAGGCGAAGCAGAGCCGCGTGCGCATTCTCTCCCGCCTTCTTCCCTTCCACAGCTACCATGATCTGCTTCGGCGTTACTTCGGCGCGCTTTGGCCTGAACTCCCCAATCTGGACAAAATGCCCGACCCTATTCCCGAACCGGTCGTGGGAAGGTTTCTGATGGACCTGGCGGCGTCGAACCGCGTCTACTATCTCCATCCGAGCATGGGATATTTCTTTGAGTCTGTCGGCCTGGAACCGGAAGCGTTGATCTATCGCGTGCGGCCGCTCCCGGCCGAGCCAAGCCCTGCGCCGCCCCTTTCGACCAACCTCTTCGCGGCCAACCTCGATTACTGGAAATCGGCGCGCTCGGTTTGGGCCAAGCTTCCCAAGAAAAGCGACCGCGAGCCTGTGGAAATCGCCTACGTCCGAAGCGCCTGCTCCCGGGCGGCCGCCACCTGGGGCGCGGCCCTCCAACGCGGAGGCCGCCTGAACGAAGCCGCCGAGCAATTCCGGTTCGCCCTCGACCTGCTTCCGGAAAACCTCTCGGCCGAAGTGAGCCTCGAGTTCAACCGTTGGCTGCAAAAGCCTCCTCTGCCGCCCCTCGATCTTGCCAAGCCCCTCCTCGGCAAAGGGGAGGAAGCCGCCGAGGGCTCCGGCGAGGCGGGGCGCGATCCCTGGTTTGCGCGTCGCGCCGCTCTCAAACGGCATCCGAACAGGTCGTTGGAATGGAGCGAAATTATCCTCTCCTATGGCTTTTTGGACCACCCCAACTGGTGCTTCCAACTGGGACGGGCGTACGCGAAGAACGGCTTCTACCGCCAGGCCTACCGCGAGTTCGCCCGCGTCCAAAGTCTTTATCCCACAAACGAGGCGGCGCAGCTTTGGGCTCAAAGCGCCAAGGCGATGGTTTATCTCGCCCAGGGCCGTGTCAAAGACGCCGAGCAAACAGCCCTGGCGCTCAAGGCCAAGCACCCGAAACGAGAGCTTGTGCTGGACACACTCACCCAGATCTACATGCTCAGCAGCCAGCTCACCAACGCCCTCGCCGCCGTCAAGGAAGAATTGGCTCTCAATCCGGACTATCCCCGGGCCCTCCTTAATCAGGCCGCCGTGCTGATCCGCCTCAAACGGCCGCAAGAAGCCATTCCGCCCCTAAACCGCCTTCTCACGGCCCATCCGGACCACTGGGCAGGACGGCTGGACCGCGCCATCGCCTACTTCCAAAGCGGTCAACTGGATTTGGCGGCTCAGGACTACCGGATCCTTGCGGAGGCTCAGCCCGATTCCTATGTAGTGTGGTACGGCCTCGGAGAGATCGCCTACCGCAAGCAGGATTGGGCCAAAGCTCTCGAATGCTACGAAAAGTATTTGAAACTGGCCCCGCGCAAGACCTCCGAGTACGAACAAGTCACCCAGCGCGTCAAAGAGCTTCGAGCCAAATTGGGCGCAGCGGCTAACTGAGCAAAAGCCGCGGCCGATGCGGATCGTCCACGTCATCACGCGGCTGATCGTCGGCGGAGCGCAGGAAAACACGATCGCCACGGTCCTGGGTCTTCAGAACCGTTCCGGTTGGGACGTGCGGCTTGCGGCCGGCCCCACTTCCGGACCGGAAGGGAGCTTGGAATCGCGCCTGGCCGGACGCCCTGAGCTGCTCACGTTGATCCCCGATCTGGTCCGTCCGGTGCATCCTTGGCGGGACGTCCGAGCCTGGGCGGCGCTGGTCCGACTTTTCCGGCGGCTCCGTCCCGACATCGTCCACACCCACAGCGGCAAAGCCGGCGTCCTGGGTCGCCTCGCCGCCCGCCGGGCGGGCGCGCCGATCATAGCGCACACGATCCACGGCCCATCCTTCGGCCCCTTCCAAGGCTTCCTGCCCAATCTCCTTTTCAAGACCGCCGAGCGGATCGCCGGACGCGCAACCGACTGTTTCGTGGCAGTGGCGGACGCCATGAAGCAGCAATATCTGGCCGCCGGCATCGGCCGCCCCGAACAGTACGTCCGAATCTTTTCCGGGTTTCCTGTGGAGCCCTATCTGCGGGCTCGAAACGATCCGGCGCTGCGCCGCCGCCTGGGGCTTGGGCCGGAAGACTTCGTCGTGGGCAAGATCGCGCGGCTTTTCCGCCTCAAGGGCCATGAGGATCTGCTGGCGATCGCCCCCCGGTTGGCGCGCGAGATTCCGAACATCCGTTTCCTCCTGGTAGGGGACGGCATTCTCCGCGACCGGTTCGAAGCCATGGCGCGGGAAGCGGGAGTGGCGGAACGATTCCGATTCGTCGGGCTTGTGCCCCCAGAGCAAGTGCCCGCTTATATCGGAGTGATGGACGCGTTGGTTCATCTTTCCTATCGGGAGGGGCTTCCGCGCGCGCTGCCCCAAGCGCTCTGCGCCGGCAAGCCGGTGGCGGCCTGGGATTGCGACGGCGCGGGCGAGGTTTGTCTGGACGGCCGAACCGGGTTTCTCCTGCGTCCCGGCGACCGCGACGGCCTGGCGGAGCGGCTCATCCTGCTGGCCCGGGACAAGACGCTGCGCCGTCGCCTGGGCGAAACCGGCCGCCGTTTCGCAGCCGAGCAATTCGACGAGCGGCGCATGATCGAGCAAATCGCGGAGCTCTACGAGCGGCTCGCCGTGAAAACGGGACGAAAAGCCTCCGAAAGGACAACCGAAGGGAGCCGGCTGCCATGAGTTTGTTTCCCGATCTTCTTTATCTCAGCGCTTTTCTGGGAGGGCTGATCTGCTCGGCAGGGTCGCTCCCCTTCTGGCGGACGTGGTGCCTCCGCACGGGCCTCCTAGACGCTCCCGGCGAACGGAAGATCCATTTCGAGCCGATTCCTCTAGCCGGAGGATTTGCGGTCTTCACCGGTCTTTTTCTCCCCGCGACCCTCGGCGCGGCGGTCGCGACGTTGGGGCTGTGGCCGGAGGCGGGCGGTCTTGACAAGCTCCAATACGGACTGGAGCGGCGCGGGCCGCAACTGGCGATCGTGCTGCTGGGAGGCGCGGCCATGGCGGCGCTGGGCTGGCTAGACGACCGACGCGCCCTCCGCGCCGCGCCCAAGCTGGCCGGCCAGACGGCTGTGGCGTTGGCGGTCGCCTTGTGCGGCCTGCGCATTTCCCTTTTCGTGCCCAGCCTTCTTTTCAGCGTCCTCGCGACCGCGCTCTGGATCGTCGTAGCGACCAACGCGGTGAACATTATGGACAACATGAACGGCCTCTGCGGCGGCGTGGGCGCAATTGCCGCGTTTTACTTCGGGCTAAACGCGGCGATCCAAGGCCAGTATCTGGCCGCCTCGCTTGCCTGGCTCGCTTGCGGGGCGCTGGTCGGCTTCCTCCCCTTCAACTTCCCCAAAGCCAAAGTGTTCCTCGGCGACACCGGCAGTCACTTGGTGGGCTATCTCTTGGCCGTGATGGCTATTTTGCCGGATTTCTACTCTCCCGACCGGCCGGTTCGATGGGCGGTGCTCACTCCCTTGTTTATCCTGGCCGTGCCGCTGGGCGACATGCTCCGGGTAATCTACGTGCGCCGCCGCTTGGGCAAGCCGATTCACCTTGCCGACACCAACCACATTTCCCACCGGCTCGTCGCGGCCGGGCTCAGCCCCGTGACGGCGGTGCTCCTCTTGTGGCTGGCGACCGCCGCGTTGGGAGCGATCCCTTTTTTCTGCTTCTAAGGAGAACCGTTTCCGGCGGATCAAGGACGCTTCGCCCGCCCGCCTCCGGCGCGGCGAGGGCCGGCCGGCTTAACCCCGAAGACGATCGAGGAAGGAGGCGAAAGCCGCGCCCGCCCGGCAAACTGAAGGCCCGCCTCCTGAAGCCACGCCTTGACCTCCTCGGCTGTGTAACAATCCCCCGCAGGCGTGTTCACCAACATATTCAGCGCAAACAGGGCCGCCTGCGCAGGCCGCGTCCGGCTCCGGCTTAGAAGAAAATCCTTTACGGCGATCCTGCCGCCCGGCGCCAGCGCCTCGGCGGCGCGGCGGAGCACGAGCCGGTTCTCTTCCGGCCCGAAACTGTGAATCACGTTGGAAATCAGGATGAAATCATAGCCCCCGCCCAGCGGATCCTTCAACACGTCGGCCGGTCGGCAATGAATGCGATCGGACAACCCCGCCGCTTTGACGATCCGGCGGGTGGTCTTAAGGGCCTCCGGAAAATCTGTCACCACCACCTGGAGGCGCTTCCACCGCCGCGCCATCTGGATCGCGTACACGCCCGGACCGCCGCCGAGGTCCATGGCGCGGCGGGCCCCAGCAAGGTCCAGAACCGCCGCGGTTTCCTCGGCCGCCTCAACGGCGGCGCTCGCCATGGCTTGGGCGAACGCCCCGGCGTCCCGCCGCCCTTCCCGGGCCGGAGGCGCGCCGGTCCGCACCGTTCGGTCCAAAGCCGCCCAGCGCTCGTAAAGTTCGGCGTTATGCAGGACCAGAGGAAGCTGGCTCTGCGGCGAATTCCGCAGAAGGGTCTCGCGGGCGAGGGGCGCGCAGCCGTACCGGTCGCGCTCTTTCACAAGAAGCCCCAACGCCGCCAAGGCGTCGCACAGCATCCGCGTGGCGCGCGGATCGGCGTCAAGCCTCCGGGCCAGCTCCGTCGCAGTCATCCGGCCGCGCCCCAAGGCGTCGAAAATGCCCAGCCGCGCCGCGGCGAAGAGCGTCTGGGCCGTGCGATATCCCTCCGTAAGCCGCCGAAGCCGCCGCAACATTTGGCGTCTGTCATAGCTGTTTTTATGTTCACCTTTCATTTTCCCTCACATTTTGCTCGAACGGATTTTCTTCCCCGGATCCGCCGCAAGGAACGCTGTAAAGATGCACATCCCAAGGAGCGAAGCGGTCGCTGAACCGTCCCCCGGCCAGGCGAACCTCCCGGTTTTCCCCTAGAACTGTGATCCGCCCTTCCTTCGGCCCCTTGGGGAAACGAAACGCGGCCTGGACAGGCCGCCCTTCCATTTCAACGGCGAACACGTAAAGCCGCCCCCGCCATTGTTTCGTCATCCACGCCACCTTGCCTCCGGCGGGAACCGTCTCGATTTCCGCGGCGTCCGGCAGCGTCGGACTGTTGAGCGCGGGCGCCAACCGCCGGATGCGCCAGTTGATATTCGTCACCGCGCGCCACATCGAGAGATTTTCCAATAGCCCGCTCTCGGTGAAGCGCGGAACCCATTCATGCACAAAGTAGATCAGGCCCTGAGAGCCGTGGATCAAAGACATCCAGACCTCGGCGCGGACCTGGCGGGGCGTAGGCCGGGCGTCGGGATTACTAATCCGGGTGCATTCTATGCAGTTCCACACGATTTTCTTGCCTTGCGACCAGCGCCGGAGCCGTTCCACACCGCGCGCCACGCGCCAAAGCTTGCCGGCCACCTCGGGACTGCGGTGGGCCGCAGGGTAGATGTCGAAAGAAACGATGTCGCAGCCTTGTATGTACTTCGGGTAGTCCTCCGGATGACGGGAACGGGGACCGCGCCCATACCATCCGTCCCATGCCACGCCCTGTCCGAGGTTCAACAGGACGGGCCGGCTCGGATCGGCGCGGCGCATGCGCCGGTAGTCGGCGACGACCTTCTCGGGCGGAATGGGCGGGCCGTAGCCTTTGCCGCCCGGAAGGGGCTGGGCGTTGTCCGGCTCGTCCCCGTGCATCCATCCCGCGATCGTGGGATCGCTCCGATGGCGCAGGCCGACCTCGTTCTGGGCGCACACCGTCCGCATCCCCGCCTTTCGCAAGGCCTCAAGCTGCGCTTCCGTAGGCCCCTTCCACAGGCCGATGTAGAGATTGAAGCCGCCTCGTCGATAAACCGCCGCGCGGGCCGGGTTCTGGAGCCACACGCCGATCGGGAAAAAGCTCTCGCTCGCCGAAGGCCCTCGCTCCCAGGCCCTGTAAGGAGCCCCGCTCCATGCGGCGCACAAAAGCCCCGCCGCAGCGCTTGCGCATAATGCCGTGATTCTCATGCTCATTGGTTTCCTCCTGTTCTCCGTCCCCTCCCGCATCAACAAGCCTGGACGCCGCCGTTGAAAAGCGCCTTGTCTTCGGGCCGCTCATGAGGTATTCGGGAGGCATGCAAAAGGCACAATGGTTGTGGGGCGCGCTGATTCTCGCGGCCGCTTGCGGCTGCGCGACCAATCGCATTACGAACCTCACGCCCAGCCAACTGCCCCGTTCCCCCAACGGGCTGTACACCTTCGAGGCGCGGTGGGACAGCAACCAGCGATCGCTTCGGAAAAGAACCCTCAAGGGCTACGTGGTAATCCGCACCAACTTCTACCCCATGCACAAAATCCCCCGCACGCTCAACCGTTGGGAAGCGGTGGTTCCCATTCCTGAAACCAACCGCTTTGTCAACTATCGCTACAAGTTCGAATACCTTTACAACAGCATTCCGATCCCTCGGCCGGACAGCAAGCTCTCGCCCTCCTATCAGCTCCAGATCATCGACCGCCAATGAAGAGCGGCGGCGCGAGCCGTGCCCGGCCCGCGCCGCACGAGGCTTCTCAAAACGCCTTGGTGAAGCCCGGCATGGCCACCGGATAGCGGCCCGAAGCGTCGGGCTCCACGGGCGGCTTGTCGTCCAAGCTCTTCAGTTGCTCGAGGTTCGGGGCGAGCTGGAAGTTTGAGTTCAACGCCTCTTCTCGAGTCACCATCTTGCCGGACTCGCAGGCCATCCGCCCCATGATCGCGGACAGACAGGCCTCGGCGCACCGCCGGGTCTCGTTGTAAGGCTTGTCGTTGCGAATCGCGTCGAACAGCAAGTCATGCTCCACCTGGTAGGGATTGGGGGCGGGCCCCTTCCAACGCCAGAGGATCTCGGAGGTCTCCTGGCGATGGCTCTTGTAGATGCGCGGATCATGGATGCCCTCGCCGAGCGTCGCCGCGCCTCTCGCGCCTTCCACCGAAATGCCCCAGAAGGCCCAGCAGTTGGCCATGTGCCGGCCTTCCACTCCCATGCGCGTGCCGTCCGGAAAACGGTATTCAGCAAAATAATGGTCGAAAAGCTGGTCCGGCCGAGTCCGCACCTGCCGCCCTCCCATGCCTTGAGCCGCGGCGGGCCACGCGCCTTTGACCCAGCAGGAGACGTCGATGTTGTGGATCAGCCAATCGACAATGAAGCTGCCGTTGAGCCAGGTGAAGCAACTGTAGTTGGCGATCTGATGCGCCAGCTCGCTCATGCCCGGTTTCTTGGGCGAAAGCCCCACCGGCCCGTGCATCCGATACGCCCAGACGGTCACCACCTTGCCGATGGCCCCCTTGTGAATCCGCTCGACGGTTTGTTCGATCGCCGCATCGTGGCGGCACATCAGTCCGCCGGCGATCTTCAGGTTTTTCTTCTCAGCGGCCTCGCCGGCTCGGAGCACTCGCCGGATGCCGGGCGCGTCCACGGCGAACGATTTCTCCATGAACACATTGCGCCCCCGGGCGACGGCATACTCCAGGTGGATGGGCCGGAAAGCGGGCGGCGTGGTAAGCAGGACCACGTCCCCCTCATCGAGCGCGTCGATTGCCTTTCGGTAAGCGTCAAAGCCGAGGAACTGCCGCTCCGGCGGCACGTCCACTTGCTTCGGATGCCTCTGCTTGAGCTGGCGCAGACTGCCGTCGAGTCGGTGGCGGAACACATCCGCCATCGCCCAAAGCTTGGTGGGGCCTTTGGTGGAAAGCGCCTGGCCGGCCGCGCCAGTGCCCCGCCCGCCGCAGCCGACCAAGGCGATCTTGATCGTGTTGGACTCGGCCGCGTAGCCGGGCCGGACAGCCACGGCGGCCACCGCCGCCCCTGCCGCCGCCTTCGCCGAGGTCTGCAAGAAACGCCGACGCGTCGTCAGCGAACACTCTGTGGGTTGAATCGATTTTTTCATAGGCCTTCTTCCGGTTTCAGTAAGCCTACCGCCGCATCCTCCAACGAGGCAAGGCCTATCCCGCGCCCGCTCTGTCGCTTTGCCCCGAAACCTTGTCGCCCTACCCGAACCGGTTTCCGGCGGGCAAATCCCCGAGCCGCCGCCGAGGCAATCTTGTTGCGCGGGCCGCCGCTTGGTCGCTTTTCTGTTCAAACGAGGCGTTCAGCGTGACCG
>JAGHDA010000205.1 GCA_021160185.1 Verrucomicrobiota bacterium | reverse complement strand
CCCTGAACACCTCGCGTAAATCGGTGATCCCTTCTTTCACAAGGCGCAATCCGTCGCTAAACAGCGTCTTCATCCCGCACTGCTCAGCAAGCGTCTGGATCTCGGCTGCGCTGGCCCGCCGCAGGATCGGCTCGTGAAAGCGCGCATCCACCGGCAACAGCTCGAAGATCCCGTGACGGCCTCGATAGCCGGTTTGACGGCACCAGTTGCAGCCGCGCGGTTCGTAGATCTTCCACTCCCGGACATCTTCCGGAGCCGGAACTTTGTGCCGCTCGAGGTGTTTGGCCGGATTGTCCACAGCCTCCCTGCATTTTTCGCAAAGCTTGCGCACCAGGCGCTGGGCCAGGATGCCCTGGAGGCTTCCGGGAAGGAGATAGTTTTCCTCGCCCATGTCCAGCAACCGGGGGATCGCGCCCACCGCGTCGTTGGTGTGCAAAGTGGTGAAGACCAAATGGCCCGTCAACGCGGCGCGCACCATCAGCCGCGCCGTCTCGGTGTCGCGCGTCTCGCCCTAAAATGATGTCGGGATCTTGCCGCAGCAGGGAACGCAAGCCGGCTTCGAACGTCAGTCCAATGTCCTCCCGCACCTCGGTTTGGCACAACCCCTGCATCCGAAACTCGATGGGATCCTCGAGGGTGAAGATGCTTCGCTCGGGCGTATTCAATTCGTTGAGGATGCTGTAAAGGGTGGTTGTCTTGCCGCTGCCGGTAGGACCGGTCACGATCAGCACGCCGTAGGGCTTGTGAATAATCTCCCAAAGGCGCTTTTGAGTCTCCGCCGCAAGCCCCAGATTCTGAATTGAAAGGAGCTGCGAGGCGGTGTCGAGGATCCGAATCACAAGATTCTCCCCGTAACTGGAAGGTAGGCTGGAAAGCCGCAGGTTGATAAGCCGCCGCGCCATCAACACCGTGGCCCGGCCGTCCTGAGGCAAGCGCGTTTCGGCCACGTCCATATTACCCAGGATCTTGAGCCGAGCGGTAACCGCGTATTGAAGGCCTTTGGGAATGAGCAGGTCCGAACTAAGCACGCCGTCGATCCGCATCCGGACCCGGAAGTATTTGGACTGGGGCTCGAAGTGGATGTCGCTCGCCCCGTCCTCAATCGCCCGCATGATGATCCGATTGACCAATTGAATGATCGGCGGAGCCGTGCCGCCTCCCTCCTCAGCGTCCACCACGTCTTCGGGCGACGGCTCCAGGACGCGGTCCCGCATCTCCTCCCGGATCAGCTCATCGACCACCTCCTGGACGTCTTCGGCCGTTTCCCGCCTTTCCAGGACGGTCATGATGTCCGGCTCGGGCGCGGCATAAACCTCTACATCCATCCCGCTGATTTGCCGCAAGGTGTCCACCGCCTCCACATCCAGCGGATCGGCCATCGCCACCCGCAGCGTCCGTCGCCCCCGATCGAACGGCACAGCCACAAGCTGACGGCAAACCTTGGGAGGAACAACGTCGAAAACGCTGAAATCGATCGCATAACGGTTGAGGTCGACCAGCTCCGCATGGGCCTCTTCCGCAAGGAACTTGGCCAGCTTCTCCGGAGAAACAAGCCCCAGATCCACCACAATGCGGCGCAGGGGCAGCTTGCGCCGCTCCTGCTCCCGCAGCGCCAACCGCATCTGCTCCTCCGTCAACACGCCTTTCTCCACCAGGCGCTCTGCCAGGTTGACGGCATGACTGCGCTGCTTCGGGCCTTCCTTCATAAGCGAAACGGAACTGCGCCCTCCGATCTCGGCCGACCCTTCCCCTTCCCGCGTGTAAATCTCCTGCTATAAGAAAAACCAAAAACGTCCCTTTTGTCGATGCTAAATCCCGGCAATTTCACAAGGCAGCCGCAGCTTTCTCTCCCTCTCGCCTGCGGAAAAGAAACCGGCTCCAGCAAAAGGAAAATGCGCCGGTCCAAACGATTCCCCTGCGCCGCCGGAGAAACGGTCCGCCCGGGGAGCTTTCCCCGCCTCCATGCGGCAAAAAGCAAGTCCGGAAAAGGATTTATCGCCCAGCCTTGGCCTTGGCCGAAATTTCGGGGAGCAGGCGATCCATGCAAGCGGCGATCAGCCCCGCCCCGCGGCGGCGCGGAGCGAGCTCGCAAAGGATCTCGCCGAACCGCGCCCACATCGCCCCGCGGCGAATCGCCTCGGCGAGGGTTTCGCACGCCGCCGTGGGCAAATCGTTAAGATGGCCGGTGACTACCGCCTTGCGGAGGCCCAGGACGTTCAGCGCGCCGGCGATGACGGCTCCCGCGGCCTCCATCGAGGCGAGCAGCCAGGAGGGCGGAGCGCCGCGGCGCACAGCGGCGACGAATTCGGCCCAGGAACCGGCGGGGCCCCCGCTGGAAGCCATGCTTTCCAGGAGTCCTCTTCGACTCACCAGCGTCTCCAGGCAACCGGTCCCTCCACAGCCGCAAGGGCGCGGGTTGCCCGGCACCGGCGTATGGCCCAGCTCGCCGCTCAGCGGCACCGGCCCTGAATAGAGCCGGCCGTTGAGCACCATTGCCGCGCCGAGGCCCTCGCCGAAATCCACCAGGAGAAAATCCTCGGTGGCGGGCTCCGCGTTTAAGTGCCCCAGGGCCAACGCCCGGATCTCCTGAACCAACACCACCGGCAAATCCCACACCGACCGGAGCAGCTCTATCAGATTGACCCGCTCGGTCCAGTGCAGGTTGGGCGAAAAGAGAACGCGTCCAGACCGTTCGTCCACGATGCCCGGCGCGCTCACGGCCACAGCCCAAAGGCCCTTGAGACGGCGCGGCTTGTGTTGCCGCAGTCGCTCCCGCCACTCCGCCGGCGAGTCGGGCGTGGGAAACCGCACCGGCCACTCCACCTCCGCGAAGGGACAAACCGGCAGCGGCGCCAAGGCGGTTTCCCGCACGTCCAAATGCACTCCCAGGAACCGCGGGGTCCGCCCGTCGAACTCGATCATCCGCCCCGGCCGGCCGGTTCGCTGCCTCGCCCGGCCTGCGGGCGGGCGAGGGCCCTTGCCCGGCTGATGCTCTCGAAGAAGCCCCAAGCGGAGAAAACGATCGATGATCTTTCCCGCGGTGGGCTGGCTCAATCCGGCAGCCTTGGCCAAGTCCGCCCGAGAGGCGATCCGCATGCGCGCCAGACGCTCCAGCAACACACGCTCGTTGGCCCGGCGCATCGTGGCGGGCGTGGAAGCGGCCGGATAGGAAATCCGTCCCCTGCTCCTGCCTGAGTCGCCCATAAACCTTGCTCTCCGGAACACGCCTCGCCGCCAAAGAAAACCGGGCGGCGCCGCTTCAAACGGAGGCCAACGGCGCAAAAACCTCCCGCGCCGCCCGGGCGCTCCGCGTCAGCGCCTCATCCGCCGACATCGTCT
>JAGHDA010000048.1 GCA_021160185.1 Verrucomicrobiota bacterium | reverse complement strand
GGATGAGGTTAGTCTGTCGGGTGTCGTTGATCACGGCCTCCAATGCCTGGAGACGCAGGCGATGAAGCGCTTTCTCCACCAGGCGCATTTGGCGATACCGTTCCGAGTCCGGGGGTAGACTTGCCGTGAGCAGGCCTTCGGCGTCGTATTCCAATTCCGCCGGGACGCCTTTTTCCAGTTGGATGCGGCCTGAGCGCACGCGCCAGCGCCCGTCCCGGTAAATCGTCAGCGGGATGTGGCCGGCGGCTCTGCCTTGAATCCGACCGTGGAACTTCGGCACGAGGGCCGCAAGCTGGGCCAGATCCACGTTGGTCAGATGGAGGGTTGTCGTCCAGTTCGGCGCCTCAAGCGGCCACCGGGCGGGTTCGGACCACACCCGTCCGCCGCAGAACCGGGCGCTTACAAGCTGCCACGCAGCGGCGCTTCCGTCCCACGCCGCCTCCAGGCGCGCTTCCTCCAGCCGCGCGTCGCCGGCGGCGACGGCGGCGATGGAGAGCTCCTGAGGCCCCGCGGTTCGCCATTCGCCCGCCCATTGCGCTGCAAGCCGTCCGCGGACTCCCTCCAGCTCCGCGCCTAAATCCGGAAGCGACACCCGATCCAGGCTCACCGTCGCCGCGGCCTTGATCCGCGGCGTTCCGCCGGGGGACCATGAGGCCGAACCTTCCACATCGATCCGGCCGGTCGCCGCGACCGAGCCCGCCGCTCCGGTCAGTTCGCTCGGCAGCTCGAAATTCTCAAGTTTCACCCCGTGAAGGCCGAAGCGCGCCTGCCGCGGGCCGCGCCACGCTTCTCCCGAAACGATTCGGGCAAAACACGCAAAACGCTCTCCGCCCAGCCAGGCTTCGCCGTCCAACGCGGCTTCCGAGAGACCCGCGCTGCCCGCGAGTCGGATCCGCTCCAGTTCCAAGCCCAGGACCTGAAGGGCCGCCGCCCCGGCCCGAAACTCGATTCGCCCTCCCGAGGGCGCGAGTTCCGCGGAGTCAAGCTTGTCGGGAAGGGGGCTTTCAGGAGGCAGATTGCTGATCAGCGCTTCCACCTTCTCGGCGCTCGCGAAGCCCTCCCAGCCCGCCGCCGCCGCGCGCAGGGCAAACCGCAGTTTTCCCAGTCCGCCTTCTTGGAGCAGGCGCGTCCAGTCGAAGCCGCTCGCGCCCTTGCCGCCGTTTTCAAGGACGCGTCCTGCCCGCGCAGGATCGGCCGAGACCGCCCACTCCGCCTCCGCTTGTTCCGCTCGCAGCTTGCCCGCCTCGAACTTTTCCGAAGCCGCCGAGCCTTTCACCGTCGCCCGCCATATCTCCCCGGTTTTGGAAAGGGCGCCTTCGATCTTGAGTCGCAAAGGAACCGGGGCGGGGAGGCCGGCGCTCAGGAGTCGGTTTGTTCCCGTGTCCGCCTCCCATGAAGCCGAGAGATTCGCGCCGCGCGCCGCGGCTTGAATCTGGAACCGGCAGGGCGCTTCGAAGCCCGGGGTCAGCGCCCCTTCGCCCGGCTGCAAGATCGCAGCCCCTTCCGCCACGATCCGTTTCTCGGGATCCAGGAAGCCTTCCACGCCGCCGGCGAGGTTGGTCAGGACCAACTTGGGCAGAGCTTTAAAGCGAAGGCTCGGCGCGGACCAGGCCGCGCGGCGACGGTCCGCCCGGAAGGCAAGGAAGACCGGCTCCAGCTCCGCTCCGGGCAGCGAGAGGCGGCTCAGGGTCACGGTTCCCTCCATCTTCGGGCCGTCGGGGGCCGCAAGCTCGTCCGCGCGGATCTCCGCTCCTCCGGCGGCATGTTGGCCTTCAGGCCCCCGCCAATCCATTCCCTCGATGGCAAGACGCGCCGAGTCAGGCCACTGAACCTCTCCCGCGAGGCGAGCGGCGGCCGCTTGGCCGAAAGGGCCCGAGCATTCTGCGGGCGTCTCGAAGGCGATCGGAACCCGGCCTTTCGGCGACAGCCGGACGGTCAGTTTTACCGGCCCGATCCGCGCCCGCGCCGGCCCCGCCTCCAACGCCGTCGGGGGAAACTCCGCTTCGAGCTTGGGACGCGCGTTTTCCAGGGACCAGGGCAGCTCGGCGCGGAGCATCGCCTCAATCGGGTCAAGGCGGATCCCCTCCGGCCAACGCAACGCCTCCGGCTGCGCGGCAAAGGCAAGCCACCGCCCGGGAAGGGCAAGCCGGAATCGCCCGAACGCCTTCACATTGCTTGCGGGATCGGCCGCGAGGCGGAAGGCCAGGCTCGCATCCGCCCCCTTCGCTTCCCATCGCGCCTGCGCGCACCCGCCCGAGACGCTCCATTCCGCCGCCGTGGCGAAGGAGATTTCCTCGCCGCCGCGACACGCTCGCACGGCGGCGTTGGTAAGAAGGAAGCGCCGGAGCGGAGGTTGCGCTGCGAATTGCCCGAGAAACTCCATGGCCGCTTCATAGCCCGTTTCCCAAGAACCTGGAGCGCCCTCCGCGACGGAACCGGCCGGCAGTTCCACCGCCAGCTCCGCGCCCTCGACGCGCGCGCTTTCCGCCCGGGCGCGGACCAGATCCGCGGGCCGATACCGGACCTCCGCCTTTTTCACTTTCAGCCGCCACCCCGAGCCTTCCAGCTCCACCGATTCGGCCTGAAGCCTCCGGAGCGAAGGGGTGTGGAGCTGAGCCGAGACAATCCGAGCGCGCCCGTTCAGGAGGCGATTGATCGCCCAAGAAGCCCAGAGAGGAAAGCTCAAGAACGAACCGCAGGCGAGGAGCAGACCCGAGGCCAACGTCGTTGCGAGAAATAGCAGCGCCCGGCGTCGCAGCTTTCCGGCCACGGTGTTTCGCGTCCGGTCCATGGGGGGTTAGGTTACGCCTCAAGCGTGCCCCCGCGCCAGCGCTTCGAGAAAATCCGAGCGGCATAGAGCGACGATTTGTCCCAATTTCGGGATGTTGTGACGCATGCGTCAGGGGTGTTTGTGTTATAAGTGTCTGGAAATGAGCAGGTTGAACCTCAAATAAGGCGGCATCCTCCCTGCTGAGGGGAAAAGCGGCGCGTGGTGTGGTGAAGATCAACAGAAAGGAGGGGTGACATGGCAAAGAGAGAAGCGGGAAGCGAAAGGGAAGAGGAGGCGACTTTTTCCTGGAACCTGGTCGCGAAGAACTTCAAACCGAGCCTCTATCTGGAGAAAAAGCTCCATCAAAAGCTGGCCAAGCTGAAGCGCCATCTGCGGCGGTTTCCGCCGGAGGCGGTGCACCTGACTGTTTTCATCGAACGACATCCCAAAAAGGAGACGTACGCGGCTTCGGCCACGTTGCGCGTGCCATCCAACATCCTTCATGCGGGGAAGAGCGCGGC
>JAGHDA010000422.1 GCA_021160185.1 Verrucomicrobiota bacterium | reverse complement strand
GCTTGCCTCCATTGTGATCCTCCTCAGGCGATTTTGAGATAGGTTCTAGAGAGTGCGCAATCAAACCGGAGCAAAAAACTATCAGGCGGCCAGGCGCTGAAAAAGGAAAGGAGGGGCTGCCGGTAGAGCCATCTCAACCGAATATATTGAGTAAAGAAGGAGAAGCCATGATAAAGGGTGCTGTCACGCGTCAAGGTAAGTATGCCGACGGTAAGGACATTTGCGAGCTGTATATCAGCAAGGCAAGTTCAAACAGGTTGCCCCACAAATATGGGAAACCGGAATATGTTAACATCTTTATAGGGAACTCCATTTACAAAGCTAGTATTCATGAAACAAAAAAAGGTGTAGTATGGATATCCTCAGTTTTATATGAGAAAGACTCCAGAGGGAGAGTAAGGCTCGTTGATGCTCTTACAGAAATCAGCGCAAAGAAAGGAGATAAAATAAGAATCCAATTGAACGAAGGAGGCATCTTCGTGCTTAAAAAATGCAGCGCTGATGAGTTATAATAAATTAATGTATGGCAAATCGCTCAAGCCGATCGTGAAAACGCTGGCGCATTTTCACAGCAGCTTAGTTCAGACGCTCGCGGGGCGCTTCGCGCCCTCGATCCGCAGCGTCGTTAACCAATCCTCTTCGCTTCCTGTTCGGTTTTCTCAGCCTGTTGCTCTGTCAGCGTGGCGGACGGGAGAGGCAGGACCTTGAGCTCGGCCGCCGTCAGGCCCTGTAGTCCGCCCGGCGCCGGGACGTTTTTCATTGCTCCGCCGGTTGGCGGGCTTGTTTCAAGGAGGTCCGCTTCGCCGCCGTGAGCTTGACCAGCTCGTCCTTGAAGCGCGGCGCCTGCCTGGGGGGCGCGCGCAGATAAGTACAAAGAATAGGAACTCCCGCGCCTGCTTGCGCCAGGCCCGGCGCGGCGGGCAGGTTCTATGACCGCCCTTGATTCCCGATGCCGTTGCTTCCCTGTAGCCGTCGAGGTCATGAGGCGGATCGGGCACGGGGAGCGAAACGGCTGCTTTTCCGTCCTGCGTCTCGGCGGCTGCGAGTTGGGGGGCGTCGGCTTGGCTTTCGACGGTTCGGAGCGGATGGTTCTCGGGCGCGGCGGCGTTGAGCTTGAGGTTCGCCGCGCATGCGTCTCTCTCGGGGGCTTCCGCGCGTTGTGCTCAGAATCCCATGCGGCTTTTTCAAGGGCCTGTTGCGGGTCCATGGAGGCGTTGCGGAACGAGGCGGACGAGCGGCTGAAACGCTGCGACTGTTAGCGCGCCCGGCCGGGGTCGCCGCAATATGAGAAAAAGGCTCCGTTGACACTGCCAACGGAATTCGGCAAAAATGTCCGACTGAAAGGTTCAGCTGCACATATGAAGGCTCACATGTCAATCGGTTGTCTCTTTTTGGCCGGTGTTGCCGGCGTTCTTTCCGCGGGGGAGGCGGGTGATTGCGCAACGCGGGAGCTTGCGCTGCAACAGGCGGAGTCGCGCTTGCGCGCCATCTACGAGCGGGGCGAGTTCCTCGCCAAACGGTTTCGCGCCGAGTGGCTGCCGGACAGCTCGGGTTACATTGTGTTTGAATCCCTCCCCAACGCGAAGGGGCAGGCGCGAGTGCGCTACGACGTCGCTAGCGGCAAACGCACAGTGTTGGGGCCGCCAAAGAAGGAAAACGCGGGTCGAGCCGGCAAGCTTTCGCCTGACGGCCGGCGGCTGCTCATCTCTGAGCGGGGCAATCTGTATGTGCGCGATCTGAGCACCGGTCGCAAGATTGCGTTGACGCGAAGCGAGCCCGACGGCCCCGTATCAAACGGCCGGGCTGTCTGGAGCCCCGATGGCCGGTGGATTCTGTTTGTGCAGTCGGACAGCTCGCGCGTGCCGCTTCGGGCGGAGCTGGTTCCGAGCGACCCTTCGTATCCAAAGGTCAGGAAGGTCCGATTCGCCCGGGTGGGCGGTCCTATCCCGACGCTGCGCGTGGGCGTAGTTGACGCCGCGGGCAAGGAAACCCGCTGGCTCCCCATCCCCATACCCACGGAGGGTTACTATTTGGGACAGGTGGACTGGGCTGGGAACTCGCATGAAGCGCTGGTCGAGAAGTTGAGCCGGTTTCGGAACAAGCGCGAGTTCCTCCTCGCCGACATCCGCACGGGCGCCATTAAATGCATCTTCCGCGAATCTGATCCGGCGTGGGTTGTGGCCAGCTATGGAGTGAATGCGGGACTGACCTGGATTCGCGGCGGCCGGGCGTTCATTGTGCTGACTGAGAAGGACGGCTGGAGGCATGCCTACCTCTATTCGCGCGCCGGCAAGGAACTGGCGCTGCTCACGCCGGGCAAGTTTGACATCATCGAGCGCGCCGTGGCGGACGAGAAGGGCGGTTGGTATTACTTCTATGCCTCTCCGGACAACGCCGCGCAGAAGTATCTTTACCGCGCGCCTTTGGACGGGAGCGGCGCGATCGAGCGGATCACGCCGAGGAACCAGCCCGGGACGCACGACTACGACTTTTCCCCCGATGCGAAGTGGGCGTTCCACACGTATTCAACGTTCGACACTCCGCCCGTGACCGAGCTGGTGCGGTTGCCCGAGCACAAGAGAGTGCGCGTGCTTGAGGACAACGACGCGTTGCGCAAGAAAATGAAGCGTGTGATCACGCGCCCGACGGAGTTTTTCCAGATCGATATCGGCCATGGCGTGGTTATGGACGCGTGGATGATCAAGCCCAAAGATTTCGATCCATCCAAGAAATACCCGGTGCTGGTGTATGTGTACGGCGAGCCGCATGCGCAGACCGTGCTGGACGCGTGGGGAAGAGTTCACGCCCACTACCATCGCCTGATCGCCGATCTCGGGTATATCGTGGTCTCCATGGACAACCGCGGCACGCCGGCGCCCAAAGGGGCGGCGTGGCGGCGGGCCATTTTCCCCAGTCTCGGCCCGCTGTCCACCGAGGAGCAGGCGGCCGGTCTGAAGGAACTCGCCCGCGCCCGCCCTTACGTGGACCTGTCCCGCGTGGCCATTTGGGGTTGGAGCGGGGGCGGGTCGAACACGTTGAACGCGATGTTCCGCAAGCCTGATGTTTATCACGTCGGCATCGCCGTCGCCCCGAAGCCCCAACCCCGGCTCTACAACGCGTGGTTCCAGGAGATTTACATGGAAACGCCCGAAACGAATCCGGATGGCTACCGCCGGGCCGCGCCCATCAACTTTGCCGAAGGGTTGAAAGGCGATCTGCTAATCATTCATGGCACGGGCGAGACCAACACCCATATTCAGATCACTGAAGGCCTGGTGGATCGTCTTATCGAGCTGGGCAAGCGGTTCGACTACATGACTTATCCCCATCGCGACCACGGGCTGCGCAAAGGCCGCGGCACGGTGGCGCACATGCACATGCTGATGGTCCGGTATCTCCTCGACCACCTGGCGCCCGGCCCGCGATGATCGTTTTGAGGGCGAGACGACGATCGCCGCATCTGGTAAGAAAGATAATCGTGAACTGCGGGAGACAAAGCAAACCGGTGAAAATGAAAGCAATGTCAGCAATTTGCGGGGCTATGGTCGCTGCGGCGATTGTCGGCGGATCCGCGGCGGCGGCTGCGAGAAAAGCGGCGCCAAAACCTCCGCTCACCGAGGCAGGGAAGAAACTCGAGGCGCGATATGCCGCGCAGATGCAGGCGCTGCGGACCAGCATTATCCAGGCGTTGCCGGCGGTGGATGAGCGGAAGAAAGCCGCCTACCTGGAGGCCCGCGAGGCGGAGAAGGCTGCGGCGGCCGCGGTTAAAGCGGCGCGGAAACGCCTGGGCGAGGTCAACGCGGCGGCGGCGCTGGTGGCTCACGCGAAAGGCAAGTGGATCGGCGGCGCCGAAAAGGGCATCGCCGAGGCCAAGGCGAAGCTGAAGCAAGCGACCACGGAAGCTGAGCGCAAAGCGGCGCAACAGGAGCTGGTCAAATGGCAGAAGAATCTGGAAGCCGGGCTCCAGGCGCTCAAGGAGCGCCAGGCCGCCTTGGAGCGGGCGAAGCGTGAAAAGCCGAGAATTGAGAAGGAGCTAAAGGAGGCCGAGCAGGCGCTGGCTCAAGCGAAGGCCCGAACGCTGGCGGCGGTCAAAGGCCTTGGTCTGACGCCTTTTCTGTCGAGCGACAAGCTGGATGCCAAGCTGGCAAAATACGTCGTCCTGCTCGAAGCCACGCCGCGCGGTCTGGCGGAGTTTGCCGAGCAAAGCAAAGAGCATGAAAAGCTGATTGAGCGACTGCTGGCCGATCCGGATCTGATGAAGCAGATGCTCGTCGCCGACGGCGCCAAGGAGGGTCGGTATGGTCGGGCGATGAAGATCTACACCGACATCCAGAAGGCGAGCAGCAAGGCCCGAGAGGGCGTTTTGCAAAGGCTGGCTTTGGCGGTCGCGCTGGAACATGCCGTTCCGATTGCGCAGCGAAACGCCAAAAGCCGAACCGACGCGCCCGCCATGGTCGATCCGGTGAAGCGCTACCTCCACTACGAGAAAGCCTTCCTCGACGGCGAACTCGATCCGTGTTTCAAGGATCTAACCGTTTGGGACTACCGCATGGTCGTCAACGGCGAGGAGCCGGATGAAATCCTCGCCTGGGGCCGCAAGATGCTCCGCAACTATCGCCCCGATCACGTTACTAAACCCGACTACCGCTGGCGTTACGTGGACGCGGTCCGGACCGAGATTCGCTATGGATCGCAGGACAACAAGTACGACAGGGATGATCTGCAGTTCTTCCAAAACATTCTCATGAACGGCGGCGTCTGCGGCCGGCGCGCGTTCTTCGGGCGCTTTATCCTGCGCGCCTTCGGCATCCCCACCACGGCGCGGCCCCAGCGCGGCCATGCCGCCCTGGCGCATTGGACGCCCGAGGGGTGGGTGATTTGCCTCGGCGCCGCCTGGGGTCACGGCTGGGTCATGGGGCGCAAGCCGGACCTCGATTTCCTGGCGATCACGCAGGCGCGCGCCGCCGGCGAGCCGTATCTGCAGGTCAAGCGGGCGCAGTGGATCGGCGACGTCATGGGCGAACCGCGCACCTTCGGCTTGCTTTCCGGCGATCCGGCCTTCTGGAACGGCGTGGCCCTCTACACGCAGCGCGCCATCATCGAAGATGCCAAGGCAAAGACGCTGGCAGCCGTCGGTGTGGACATCGCCGAAGCCAATGAAACCAAGGAGAAGATTGAGCTCGTCAAAGCGACCCTGACCGAGGCGGACCGCAAGATCACCGTGGACCGGAACGGCGTGATCACCATTCCCGCCTCCGCTACCAGCAAGCCGACCCGGAGCACGCGCAAGATCATCTTCATGCCGAGCAACCTTGGCGGGAAACAATTGCATTACAGCCGGCTCGGGGCGCCCGAGGATTTCGAATACACATTCGACGCGCCGGCCGCGGGCAAATATGCGCTCACCGCGCGGGTGGTGACGCCTAGTTGGAAGCAGCGCCTGCAAGTTTCGGTCAACGGCGCGAAGCCGATTGACATCGCGTTGCCGTTCACCGTCGGCATGTGGGGCAAGACCCAGCCGGTCGAGATCACGCTGGTCAAGGGAAGGAACGTCCTGCGCTTCTCGCGCAACCATGAGAGGCTCAAGGGCGTGACCATCAAGGATTTCACGCTGACGCCGATAGCGAGGTGAACGATGTCGTAGCCGGCGACCCGGAAAGCGTAAGAGCATGTTTGAAAAATCCGTAAGCTGGCCCTGCTCATCCTCGTTCTGGGTTTTGGGGCGGAGTGCGAGCGGGAGAACGAGGACGATGGTTGCGGCCGATTGTTCAAACGGGGTCTAACCGAGCGCAAAGCGGCGTGAAATACGCGCTCTTAGCGCTTGCGCGGCCCTCGTGAGTCATCGTGCGATGTCCCGAATCAGCGAAGCATGAACAAGATAGTCCTGCTTTTTGCCTCCGCTTTGGCCCTCGGGCTTCCGGGTTGGGGCCCGCGGCTTGCGAGAGCCGAGGAAACCCGTCCTGCGCGCCGCGGCTCGGATGCCCTGTCGTTAATGGGCAATCGTTTCTTCACCTTCAATACGGTGGTGCGCGTTCGGCAGATTGAGGTGACGCGCGACCGCGCCGAGGGCGCGGACGAGTCCAGCATCCACGGCCCGGCCGAGGCGCGCGTCTTTCGCGAGACGTTGGAGCAAGGCTGGCCCGGCGCCCGCATGACCTGGGCCTTCAGTTGGCTGGCCCTCAAGGATCAACGTGAGAACTATCGGAAACTTCGCGAGCTCGTGGCGCAGTATCACCGCCGGTATGGCGATGAGATTACCTTCATCCCCGGCGCTTACTTTGCCAACATGTACAACTCCCGCGCGCAGGTGAACCGCGACCTGCATGAGGGCTTGCGGATGGTTTCCGAGATGGCGGGCGGCGGCTATCGTCCCAAAAGTGTTATCGCGGGTTTCCTGGCCGCCGAAAATCAGCGCTTCCTCGCCGAGGAAGAGGACATCCATGTTTGCCAGGGGAATATCTGGAGCCAATACGCGGTGGACAACGGCGACGGCGACGGCTCCATTTCTTATCCGTATTATCCGTCCCGAGAACACTTCTGCAAACCGGCCCAGGGACCGGCGGATTTCATCGACTGCGTCAACCTGGACGGTTGGACGGTGGATTTTCTGTGCGCGCGTCGTGTCGGCGGCTGCTGGGTGAACGGCAAGTTATACGGGAGCCGGCAGGGCGTTGGGCCGATCGAGACGTTCCTCCGGCTGGGCACGGAAACCGGGCTGAAGGCGGTCCTGCACACCACCGCGACGCATTTTGACACAGGCTATAAGTTGAACGGTTTTGCCTGGGTCACCTGCATCTGGGAGCTGGCCCTGGTGGAGGGCCGGAAGATTTACGGTTACGGGGGGCGCAACGGCCTGGACGGCCTGTTGCTTTGGCTCCGGGAAATGCGGCGCCGCTGGCCGCAGGCAAAATGCATCACGCAGGGCGAGTTCGGGCTGCTGTGGCGGAAGCGCTACCGGAACAACGACAAGATCAACTACCGCTTCGTCCAGCGCGGCAATGGGATTCGCGGCTCCGACGCCAACCTGGAAATCCGCTGGTTCATGAACAAGGATTTCCGTATGGCCTTGTTGCGTGACTGGCAGGCCGGTTCGCCCGAGCAACTCATCGACTTCACACGCTATGATCTGCCCGCGCGCGAACCGGACGATCCCCCGCCGGGCGGTCACCGTCGCAACTGGAGCTTGATGAATCGCCTCAACCAGAAAGGCTCCCGCCCGCAGGACAAGCCGATGCCGATCCGCCGGTTGAGCCGCGAGGAAAAGGCTCTAGTGAAAAAGTGGTATCCGGAATTGCTCGATTAAGCGCGACAGCTCGGTTTGCTTTCTGATAACAACTTACACACACATGAAAATACGCCCGCGCACGATCTTCTTCACAGTAGCATTGCTGCTATCCGCATTGGCCGCCCACACTGCCGAGGCGGCGGCAGAGGCCAAACCCGGCCTCGAATTGGGCGCGCCGTTTGTCGACGGCGCGGTTCTTCAGCGCGGGATGCCCGTGCCCGTCTGGGGTTGGAGCAAACCGAGCGTGGAGGTGACGGTCGAATTTGCCGGGCAAACGAAACGCGCCGTTTGTGACCAGCGCGGCAAATGGATGGTGAAACTCGATCCTCTCGAGGCGTCCGTCGAGGGGCGGGAACTCAGGGTCACAACGTCGGATGGAGAATCCCTCACATGCGCGGACGTGCTGGTCGGCGAGGTCTGGTTGGCATCCGGCCAATCGAACATGGAGTGGATCGCGAGCAAGTCCATGTGCGGACCGCTGGCGCAGCGGATCGCGCGCGCGAAACCAGAGATCCCGATCCGGGAGTTTCAGGTGGATATCGGCTCGGCGTTGTTTCCCATGAGCCGGACGACGGCCAAGGATGGCTGGAAATCATCGAGGGCCGCCGGCGGGTTCTCCGCGCTGGCCCTCTCCTTTGCCTGGGAACTGTATCGGGAGTTGAAGGCGCCCATCGGCATCTTGCGCTGCAGTCATGGCGATACCCGGATTGAGACCTGGACGCCTTACGAGGGGTTTGCAACGCATCCGAAACTTCAAGACATTGCCAAAAAGATTCGGCAAAGCGATCCCACCACTCCCGAGGGGCAAAAGGCTTACGCGCAGTTTTATGAAGACCTGAAGCAATGGCAGGTCGAGGGGGCCAAACGCATCCGGAGGATGAGGGCCATAAAGGCGTTTGATTGCTCGCTGACTTGGGAGCGACGCAACGGCGTTTACATCCCACGGCCGGGAACAGTTTTGCCCCGGCCGAAATTGCCGGGGATTGCCGAGGAGTGGAAGGGGCCCGCGCGCATGTATAACATGAAGATTGCGCCGCTGATTCCCTATGCCATTCGCGGCGCCATCTGGTGCCAGGGGACCAGCAACGGCGACGATGGAAAAATCTACGCCGCCAAGATGGAAGCGCTGGTCAACGGCTGGCGCAGGAATTGGGGACGGCCGGACCTGCCGTTCTACTTCACCCAGATGCAATGCTACGGCGAGCCTGATCCCGATAAAGTCGGCTTTGCGGACCTGCGCGAGGCGCAGCGCCTCTTCTTCATGAACGCAACGAACGTCGGGATGGTGGCGCAGCATGATCTGAATCCCGCGCGACCCGGAGCAATCCATTACTTCAACAAACTCCATCCCGGCCAGCGGCTGGCACGCTGGGCCCTGGCTCATCAATACGGCAAGGACATCCCTTACACCGGACCGATTTACAAGTCGCACCGCATCGTGGGGAACAGCGTTCGGGTCCGGTTCGAACAGCGCGGGCCGGGCGGCGGCCTGATGGTCGGCAGCAAAGGCATGGAGGCGGATTGGAAGAAGGATCCGCCGGGCTACTTCGAACCGGCCCGAGAAACTCCGGGCGAACCGCTCAAGCATTTCCGCCTCGCCGGCAAGGACCGCGTCTGGCATGCCGCCGAAGCGGTCATTGACGGCGACGAGGCGGTCGTGACTGCGAAGGCCGTGACGGAGCCTGTCGGCGTGCAGTACGCCTATTCCGCGGCGCCCATGGGAGCCAACCTGTACAACCGGGCCGGACTGCCGGCCGCTCCCTTTGCTTACTTCGACGGCAAGCAGCTTTTCAACGAAGATCTGCCCGAGTCGATCGCGGCCGCAAAGGCTGCGAAAGCGGCGAAAGAGAACCCGCCGCCGCGGATCCCGTATCTGCAGGTCATGACCCCGCTTCGGCCTGGAGCGGTCCTCCAGCGGAACCAGCCCGTGCATGTGTGGGGATTCGCCCTGCCGGGGACGAAGGTTACGGTGACGTTTGGCGGCCGGAGCAAGCAGTGCGTGGTCAACGAGTTCGATCAATGGCGCGTTTTGCTTGATCCAATGCCTGCTTCGGCCAAAGGGCGCGTCCTGTCAGTCGTGTGCGACAATGGACCGAGCGCGGCCATCCAGGATGTGGTGGTCGGCGATGTGTGGGTGTTGACCGGCTCAACCGCCGTCAGCGGCGAGCCGGCGTTCAACAGTCGCGACAAAAACGCTGCCCGCCCCGAGCCCATTCCGTTGCTGCGCGAGTTCAAGATCCGAACCCGGGCCCGCCGCTTTCCTACTCCCCGCAAGCGCAACATGGAAATCGGCGGCGGCAAATACCGTTCCTCCTGGCGACCCGCAGTCTTCACCGAAACCGAGCGGGACACCTCGATGGCGGCTTACCATTTTGCCGCTCAGGCTCAGGAAAAGGGCGTGCCGATCGGCATTATCACGCTGGGCGCGGACAATCCGCCGCTGACCTGGATTTCCTACGAGGGGTTGAAGAAGGCGGCGGGCTTTGAAAAAGAGCGGGCTGAACTGGACTTGCGCTACCCGGACACCGAGGCCTGCAAGGCGGCGGTTGCGAACTACATCGAGACCCTCAAGCAATACTGCCGCAAGATCGTCGCGCTGCGCCGGGCGGGTCGGGACATTCCCCCCGAGTTGGCCGAAAAGGCGCCGGCTTTCCCCGAGCCATACTACAACCAATGGGCCAGTGAAACCGAGACCGCCACCCACACCTACAACTTTTGCATCTCGCCCAACACCCCGCTTGCCGTAAGCGGCGTGGTCTGGATTCCAGGTCCGAAGAACATGGGGAAAGACGTTTCCCGATACCGGGCGGCGCTCGAGGCCTACGCCGCCAGCCTCCCGGAAACCTATGGTCAGGAAAAGGTGACTTTTCTCTTCGCCCAACCCAGCGCGGAACTGGTCAAAGGCGTGGGCAAGCCGAGGATCCCGAATGCCAGGAGTGTCGAGTTCAATGAATGGCCAAAGAGCCTGAAGGACATCGCCGCCCGGCTCGGGGCGCTTGCCAGGAAATAGGCAACCATCGCGGCGAGGTCTATGAATCCACACAGACCGTCTTAACACGTTGCCGCGGGCCTGGTGAAAGTATGCAGGAATTTTGGCGTGCCATCGTTGAGGCAAGGCCTAATAGGGCGCTTTACCTGGTCGCTGCTTCCGCTATTTTACCGGCGCTCCCGAGTTGCGGGCGAGCCTTTAAGGTTTGGAACGTAAACGGCCTTTCACTGCGCCTATTTGCCGCGCTTCTGCTCGGCCAAGCCGTTGGCGAGTGTGCCGCCATGCTGTGCGCTCGGACCTTCCCGAGGAAACGCAAGCGCGGGTGGACGCATTGCAGTGTTGCAATCCCGTTCAGGGCGGCGGTTGCTGCGTCCGTCGCCGGGGGCTGCGCGGCGGGGCGGATGTCCAGATGAGAACGATTGGGCTGCGTCGTAACTACTGCCGGAGGAGGCTGGTCGGGAGGTTGTTGCGTGCGAGCATGGGGCTTGCGGCTCGCGCAGAGCGGCCGGGGGGAGGTTCTGCGCAAAGGCATGAGGGATCTTCGACAGGCGCGGCTCTTCAACTCTTCGAGGGAATGGAAAGAACCGCGCGCGGCGCTTGGTCTTGTGGTCTAAAACGCTTGACTCCCCAACATCTAGTGTGTTAGGCCTTGACCAGCTTGGCGGAGATTGTCATCCATTGTGCCGGAAGCTTATGCGTTGCCCTAAATGCGGCTGTCTTGAGGACAAGGTTATTGATTCCCGGGCCTCGAAGGAGGGAACCACCATTCGCCGTCGTCGGGAATGCCTCCAGTGCGGCCATCGTTTCACCACCTACGAGGCCATTGAGCGCCAGCAGCTTATGGTGGTCAAACGGGACGGTCGCCGGGAGCCGTATGTGCGGGAAAAGCTTGTGAACGGCATCCAGCGGGCGTGCGAGAAGCGGCCGATCAGCCGCAGGGCGCTTGAGGAGGCGGTGGATCGGATCGAAACGGAGATTCACGAGGAGTACGAAAAAGAGGTTCCCTACCGTGATATCGGAGAGCGCGTGATGCGGGAGCTGCGGTTGCTGGATCCGGTCGCCTACGTGCGATTTGCCTCGGTGTATCGGCGTTTTCAGGAAGCGGACGAGTTTGTGCAGGCGGTCAAGAAGCTCGAAGTTCCTTATGATACAGCTACGTACCGACTACCTGGTTTTTAAAACGCCCGAAGGGTTTGTTCCCTGCTCGGCGGAGGCGGTGGCGCTGGAGTTGATGGGCGATTCGGCCCAACTGCTCCCGCCCCATATTTTGGAGGAGGTAGTCCGCGCTATCATCCAGTATTTTCGGGAAGAGGAACGGAAGGAAGCGGTCTCGTTGGATGAGTTCACCCGCGCCTTGGCGACGGCGCTGCGTCGGTTCGGATTCGAAGTCCAGGTCGATTTGGAGGAGCCCCGCTCCTGCGCCGCCCCTCCAAGCGCCGCCCAGCCGGCCCCTGCTCCGGTCGGACGCCTTGATCTTGCGGCGCTTTGTTCCGAAACGGCCGTCGGCGGCGAGCTGTTTTTCTTCCGCCGGTTGGAAGAGGCGATTGGGGCCGAGCTTGCCCGCCGTCCCGCCAGCCTGGCGGTGACCGGCCTGCGCGCTTGCGTGAAGCGTTTGGCCGGGCGGCGTCGATGGTGCCCCCGCTGCCGCCGGATTCGGACGGATCTGGTGGCTTTTCTCCGGACCCGCCTGCGGGCTGAGCCTGCGGCGGAAAGCTGTTTAATGATCGTTCGGTGAGGGGGGCGGCGGAGTTCTCTGCCGCCCTCCTGCGCCGTTCCTCACGCGGGCGGCAGCCGGTCTTTCCTCCGTAGCCGCCGAGGCGACAGGCAGATCGGGACCGCGGGAAACCGCGCGGCCGCCTGTCCGCCAGGCAGGGGATGCTCGCCGCTCTTGCCGCTCAATCTCCGCGGAACTGCCACCAACCGCCTCGCGGCTTCCAGTTCGGCCGTAGAAAGGCCGCGTGCTCCCGTTCCAACGCCGGGAGCAACACTTTGCGGATGCGCTCTTGCTGGCGGGCGTAAGCGGTCGGGTTGAAGTTGGGGTTGGGCGTCGGATAGCGCGCTCCCGCTTCGTCCAGGAAGGCTTTGAGCTTGGCGTACATCCGGGCGGCTCGTCCCGGCTCCGCAGCGGCCAGATCCCTCCGCTCGCCGGGATCCTCGGCCAGGTTGTAGAGTTCATTCCGCCCGTCTTCGTAATAGTGGATGAGCTTCCACTCTCCCTCCTGAATGATCGAGGATGGCTCTCCGCCCTGGTTGCTGTAGTGCGGGTAATGCCAGAAAAGCGCTCGGGGCGGAATCCGCCCGCCCTTGAGGAGAGGAACCAGGCTGACTCCGTCCACGTGCTGCTTGGGGCGGAGCCGCAGCCCGGCGATCTGCAACAGAGTGGGATAGACGTCGGCTCCGGTGACCGGGACCGAGCAGGTCGATCCGGGCCGCGTGACGCCGGGCCACTTCACATAGAACGGTTCCCGGATGCCGCCCTCCCATTGCCATCCTTTGCCGCCGCGCAGGGGAAGGTTGGCGGTGGATTTCGCGTCGCCGGCGGAGACGCCGCCGTTGTCGGAAGTGAAGAGCACCACCGTGTCCTTTTCCAAGCCCGTCCGGCGCAGCGTGTCCAGCACCATGCCCACCGCGCGGTCCATCGTCTCGACCATGCCCGCGTACACCGGATGGTCCTGGACCTGGCGAACAGGCAAGGTGCGGTCGATGATGAACCGACGCTTGGGAGGCGGGTTCTTCGCGGCTTTGTCCCGGTACTTTCGCCAGAGAGCCTCGGTGGTCTGATCCGGAGCGTGCACCGAGTAGAAGCAGAGGTAGGCGAAGAACGGCTCCGTTTTATGCGTTCGGATGAACCGGCAGGTTTCCTGGGCCAATCGGATGGGGAGCGATTCGCCTATCGGCCCGTCTTCCAGCTTCGGGTTGTGGTAGGGGGAGAAATAGCCGCCCGGGGGCGAGCCGCGCCAGTGGCCGCCTTTGTTGATCTCGAAACCCTGATCCTCCGGATGGAAGCCCTTGCCGCCAAGATGCCATTTGCCTGCGAAGAAAGTGCGGTAGCCAGCCTCGCGAAGGGCTTCGGCAAGGGTCGTTTCCTCCAATGGCAGCTCATGCCGGTATTCGGCCGGGAGAAGCTTGGTGTTTCGTCTCCAGCGCTTGCCGGCCGCCGCCCCGATCCACTCCGTAATGCCCACCCGCACCGGGAACTTGCCGGTCATGAGGCTCGCCCGGGAGGGGCTGCAAACCTGACAGGTCGCGTAGCCTTGCGTAAACCGCATGCCTTCTCGGGCAAGGCTGTCCACCCGCGGCGTCTCGTAAAACGCGCTTCCTTCCACGCTCAGATCCCGCCAACCCAAATCGTCCACGAGGATCACCACGAAATTCGGCCGGGAAGAGGTCCGCGCCGCCGCGGCGTCGGCCGGCCGGGCGCCGATCCACGCCAGAGCCGCCGCCGCGACCGCCGGGAGAATTTTGCGTTCGATGCGTCGATTCGGGGTTTTCTTTCTCATGGCCGCAAGTCTACTCCCCGGCCTTTTGCGGGGGAAACCTTTTTGCCCCGGTG
>JAGHDA010000249.1 GCA_021160185.1 Verrucomicrobiota bacterium | reverse complement strand
GTGTTCGCCGGTGATCACGCCGCCCCAGCGGAGAATCCGGTCGAAGAGCTCGTCCAGGAGCCTGCGGGAAGCCTCCGCCTGCTTCGGATCGGTTTCGTCGATCATGACGTTGGTGTGGATGTTGCCGTCGCCGGCGTGGCCGAAGCAGGCCACCGGGATGCGGTAGCGCCGCCGCAGGTCGGCGGCGAGCCGGAACAGGTCCACGAGCCGGCTGCGGGGGATGGCGATGTCCTCGTTGAGCTTTTTCAGGCCGGTGTCCCGGAGGGCGTAGGAGAACTCCCGTCGCGTCTGCCAGAGCCGTTCGCACTCCGCGTCGCCGAAGCCTTTGCGGACAAAGAGGCGCTCCGGGTTGCGGACGGCGGCTTCCAGGAGGCGGAGCTCGCCGCGCACGGATTTTTCCTGGCCGTCCAGCTCCACGATGATCATGGCGTCGGCCCCTTCGAGCTGCCGGCTTCCGGTGCGTTTGCGGGCCGCGGCGAGGGTGAAGTCGTCCGCGACTTCCACGGCGGCGGGGAGAAGCCCGGCGGCGAAAATGGCCTGGATGGCCTGGGCGGCGGCCGGAGCGGTTTGGTAACCGGCGGCCAGAACGGCGCGGAACGGCGGTTTTGGGAGCAGCTTGAGGGTGGCTTCGGTGATGACGCCGAGCATGCCTTCGGAGCCGACGAAAAGCCGACCCAGATCGAAGCCGGTTTTGTTCTTGTGGGTGCGGCTTCCCAGGCGGACGCGGGAGCCGTCGGCCAGGACGACTTCCAAGCCCAGGACGTAATCGCGGGTCACGCCGTATTTGAGGCAGCGGGGGCCGCCGGCGTTGGTGGCGATGTTGCCGCCGATCGTCGAGTCTTCCCGGCTGGCCGGGTCGGGCGGGTAGAAGAGCCCTTGCTTCTCGACCTCTTCCTGGAGCTTGGCGGTGCGGACACCGGGCTGCGCCACCGCCACAAAGTCGCCCGGATGGATTTGCTTGATCCGATTCATCCGCTCCAGGCAGAGCGCCAGGCCGCCGCGCGCCGGCACGCAGCCGCCCACGTAGCCATGGCCGCCGCCGCGAGGGGTGACCGGAACCCGGTGTCGATGCGCGAAAGCGAGAATGCGGGAGACGGCCGCGGCGCTTCGCGGGCGCGCCACCGCGTCGGGCAGCGCCCGGGCGAACCAACGGTCCCCCGCGTAGCGAGCGCGGATTTCAGGGGCGAGGGAAAACTCGCTTGGACTCAGTTGGGCCGCCAACTCTTCCCAAGGCGGGAGGGCGGCTCCTTTGCCGGCGGGACGCCTATTCTTTTGCTTCATCCTTCTTGTTTTTTGACTCCTTCAACCGCGCCGCCTCAGCGGCTTCTTCCTCCGGCACTTGGACGAGAATTCCGCCCACAGCGGGGCTGTAGCCTCCGACTGAGAATGCGGAAAGCTCGTTCAGCACCCGAACCGTGAGCCCCGCCGCTTCGAGGCGCGAGCGCAGCAATTGCGCCTCGGCAGGGGAAAACGCTTGGAACACCGTTGTCCAGCCCATGAAGAAGCCTAGCCTCGGGACCGAGCCGGCGCAAGAGAGCGGCTTGCCATTCACCCCGTTGACTCAAGACGTTTGACGCTCGGGGGAGGTTGGCTGGGGACGGCTGGAAGCGGGACCGGCCGCCGAGACGCGCTTCCGCCGCATCATGGGCTATCGCTCTGGATCCTAAGGGCGCGCCTAGACGAGACAGCGCGCGGCGAACAGGTTGCCTCAACACGAAACTTCGTGTCGGACTATCCCCAACCCAGCGGTTCGTATCTGTGGTCGAAAAGCGGCAACTAGGACAGCCTCGGCCTGGAGGATATCCCCTTCGTTCCCGAGTCTGTCAGCGTCTTGATGGGCGCGGATTTCCGCTTCAACGTCAATATCGACGCCGCCGGCGACGTCATCCTCGACCGAGTGGCCGACATCGAGCTTCTCCACATCTCCAACCCGCCGCCGTCCCGGCAGGCGCTGCTCGAGTCGGGCGCCCGCGCTCGCTTCATCGATGCCACGACTAGCGGCCGCGTTGCCCCGGCCCCTCTCCGGCGTCATGAGTTCTGAGTCAGCGGGCGTTTCGCTCCAATTGCGGCTTCGGGAAAAGCCGCTTTGCCTGGGCCGGCGGAAGCCGCATCATCGGCTTCGGGCAACTTTGGAGAGGAGACGGTTTTGAACAGAGCGAGAGGGGATGCCGGAATTCACGTATAAAGCGCGGAAGGCCTCGGGGGAATTGGACGCGGGCGTGGTGGAGGCAAGCGATCGGGCGGCGGCGGCGGCTAAACTGCGGGCCGAGGGTTTGTTCCCGTTGGCCCTGACGGCCGCTCGCGGCGGCGTTCCGGAAACAGTGTCGCGGGAGACCGGAGCCTCGGTTTCGGAGCGGCCGCGGCGGCGGCGCAAGCCGCGCCTTCAAGAGCTGGCTACGTTTACCCAACAATTGGCCAATCTATTGCGCGCCGGGATGCCGCTTACCATGGCGCTCCAAAGCATGAGCCAGATCGGTTCGAGGGGCGTCCCGCCGGAGGTCAGCCGAAGGCTCCGTCAGGATGTGATGGAGGGGCGCAGTCTTTCCGAAGCGATGGCTCGGCAGCCGTGGATCTTTTCCGAGCTCTACGTGAACATGGTTCGCGCCGGAGAGCAAAGCGGGGCGCTGACCGAGGTGCTTCAGCGGCTGGCGGACCACTACACCCGTTTTGCCGAGGTCCGGCATCGAGTGCTTTCGGCGATGATTTATCCGGCCGTGGTGAGCGCGGTGGGGATCGGGATTGTGATTTTCTTCATGACGGGAATGCTGCCGCGGTTCATGACGATCTTCGAGGGCATGAACGTGCCTCTTCCGGCGACCACGCGGCTTTTGATTCAGATCAGCCATTTCGTGGGGCGCTTTTGGTGGCTTTTGTTGGGCGCGGCGGCGGTCGGAGGAGTGCTGCTGCGGCGGTGGGCTTCGACCGAGCAGGGGCGGCGAAGCGTGGACGCCCTGAAGCTTCAGATTCCGGTGTTAGGCCGGGTGTTTCGCCTGAGCCTCTTTTCCCAGTTCGCGCGCACTTTGGGCACGCTGCTTCAAAACGGCGTGCCGGTTCTGACCGCCCTTCGCATCACGGAAAAAGTCGTTTCCAACACGTTGGTTCGGGAGGCGATCGCCCGGACGCGGGAGGAAGTGACCGACGGCAAGACCATCGCCCAACCGCTGGCCAAGAGCGGGGTGTTTCCCCAACTGATGATTGACTTGATTCGGATTGGAGAAGAGACGGGCGACGTGCCGGGGGCTCTTCGGAACGTGGCGGAAACCTATGAAAACGAGCTTACCGTGGCGCTCCGAGTGATGACGAACCTCATCGAGCCGGCGATCATCATCGTGTTGGCCGTGGTGGTGGGTTTTCTGCTTTTGAGCGTCCTTTCGGCGATGTTTGCCATCACCTCCAATATCGCCCGGTGAGGCGAAGGGGGGGGAGTTGTTGTGAAAACCGGAAAGCGGCGAGGCGGCTTTACGTTGATTGAGATGATGGTGGTGGTGGCGATTCTGGGCGTCATCGCCGCCGTCAGCATGCCCGCCATGATCCGTTCGCTCCGCAAGCCGCCTTTGCGCCAGGCGGTGGGCGATTTGCAGGAGGCCTGCCGCCAGGCGCGCCTGCGCGCTATCCTTCAAGGACGGCCCGCCGAAGTGGCCGTCCGCGCGGGCGACGGATTGATCTGGATCCGCACGGTGGGGGAAGAAGTCGCCGATGGGGAAGGGCCTGCCGGAGAATTTGCGCCGACGGAGGAGGGGGCCGCCCAGGGGAAGGAAGCCGCCCGCGAGCTGCCCGCGTTCACCGCGCGGCTGCCCGAGAGCGTCGCCTTCAAGGAGCTTCGGATCAACTTGCGCGACATGATGGACCAAACCGAAGCGGCCGTGCGGTTTTATCCGGACGGCACTTGCGACGCCTTCGAAGCCGTTCTGTTCAACGAGGAGGGCAAGGAAGTTCGCTTTGCCCTGGAGATGACCACCGGCCGGGACATCGTGGAGGATTTGCGATGAAGGGGGGCGGATTGAGAGGCGGAACTTGCCCCCGGCGGCGTCCGGGACCGAGAGCTTCGTTCACGCTGCTGGAAGTTATGGTGGCCATGGCGATTTTTTTCGTGGCCGTGTTCGCCATCCTCAACCTTGTCTCCACCAACTTGAAAATCCTTCGAACCTTGACCGTGGAGCAACCGGATATCGGAAGCGTGGCCTCGGAGCTCGCCATGGCCGCGCGTACGAACCGGGACGTAACTGAAGGGTTTCTTTCCGGCGATTTCGGCGATCTTTATCCCGGCGCGACTTGGGAGGCGCAGTTAAGCGCGGCGTTGACCAACTCCGGCCGGATCGGCCGCGCGCCGGGGGGCTTGTATCAGGCCGACGTGACGGTGAAATGGCCGAAGAACCGCTTGCTGCAGGAGAAGAAACTTAGTTTCTGGCTCTATCTGCCTTTGGGGCCGGGAGGCGGACGGTGAGGAGATTGGCGGAAGCGAGGCGGGACGGAACGGCGGGGGCGCGCCCGGGCGCGGCGGCCTTCACCTTGCTGGAGCTGATGCTGGCGATCGCGATTTTCGCGCTGGTCATCACGGCGATTTACGGCATCTGGAGCGCCATCCTCCGCGCCTCCCTCGCCGGACGGGAAGTCTCGGCCGACGCGCAGAGGGTTCGGATCGCCGCGCGCACCGTTGAAACCGCCCTGACGTGCGCGGTGATGTTTGAGCAGAACCGCGATTTGTACGCTTTTGAGGCGGACACCTCGGAGGAGTTCGCCGTCCTGAGCTTTGTGGCGCGGCTGCCCCGCAGTTTTCCTGGGAGCGGCTTTTTCGGAGACCTGGCCATTCGACGAGTCACGTTCGAGGTGGCGCAGACCGAGGGAGGGGAAAACGAGCTGCGGTTGATCCAGCATCCGATTCTGGAAGAAGATCCGCGCGCCTCCGACGAACGCACGATCGTGCTTGCGAGGGGAGTGACGACGTTTATGGCCGAGTTTTCCGACGGCCGCTCGGATCAGTGGACCGATGTCTGGGCTGATCCGATCTCAGGGCAGCCGTGGACCAATCAGTTGCCTCGGGCGGTGCGCTTTGCGCTGGCTTTTGGCAAGCCGGAGACGCCCAACCAGCCCCGACAGCTCACGGTGCGGACGGTTTATATTCCCAGCGCCGTGGTGCGCCGGGTGTACCAGTCGCCCATGATGCCTGCCGGGGGCCGCCGATCGTCGGGCCTGAGACCATCCCTGGGGCCGAAATAGGCGGCGTTTAAAGCAGGCGGACGAAGGCCGGGAAAAGCCATGATGAAAAAGGGCGGAAACGAAATCTTGCCGCGGAGAGAAAGCCGCCGGGGGCGGGGCGCCGGTTTCGCGCTGATCGTAGTCCTCATCGTGATCGCCGCTTTGGGCTTCTTGGCAGGCTCGTTTGCCTTCTCAATGAAAGTCGAATCCCGCCTCGCCGCGAACGCCCAGGCGGAGGCCGACCTGCAGTGGCTCGGGCGTTCCGGCGTCGAGGCAGCCAGATTCGTCCTGGCTGAGTCGCTTCGATACCCCTCGGGGAGGCATACCTCGCTGAACCAGCTTTGGGCCGGCGGACCCGGCGAGCCCCAGGAAACTAACGGGCCTCTGGCCCTGGTGCGGCTCAACGACCTGAAGCTGGGAGGAGGAAGGCTCTCCGTTCATATCGTCGATCTGGAGCGGTACGCGAATATCAATCGGGCCGATCCCATTCTCTTGAATCGCGCCTTCGAGGTCATCGGCGTGGACGCTTCCACCGCCGTCACGGCGGTGGATTCCATCCTCGATTGGATGGATTCGGATGACGACCCTCGAATGAACGGCGCGGAGAGCGATTACTATCTTGCCTTGCCCGCCCCTTACTTTCCCAAAAACGGCCCTGTGGACGAGCTGTCCGAGCTGTTGCTGGTTCATGGGATTTCGCCTGCTGTGTACTGGGGGGCCAAGTTGCGGTGGCATCGCTTCCAATGGGCAAGGGGAGAAACGAGCTGGGATCCGGAAGAAGCGAACCCCTACTCGATCGGCTTGGTCGACCTTTTCACCCCTTGCTCCTCGGGCATGGTGAACATCAACACCGCTTCGGCGGAGGTGCTCCAGATCCTGCCCGGCATCGATGAGACGCTGGCTCAGAACATCGTGCGCGTCCGCGCCGGCCCCGACGGCGTGGAAGGCACCGAGGATGACACCCCGTTTCTGGATATCGGTATGCTCAACCCTGCCGTGGTGCCGGGCTTGCCGCCGCCGGAGCTGCTTCAGGGAATGCGGCGGTTCATCACGGTCCAAAGCCGGACTTTTCAGGTGACTGTGGACGCTCGGTTGGGCAACGCTCGGCGGCGTTTCCACGCCGTTCTAGTCAGGCTCAACCCGGCCGTCGTGGAGACGGTGGAGTTTTGGTGGGAATGAGGTCCTCAGAGAAAATCGCCGGCCTCTCTTCGAAGGCGGCGCGGATCTACCTGTTTGGTGTGGACACCGGCGTGGGCAAAACGCTCGCGGCGGCGCTGCTCCTTTGGGAATTGCGCCGCCGGGGAGAGCGCGCGGCGGCTGTGAAGCCTTTTGCCGCCGGGGCCCATCGGGATGCCCGCATTTTTCACCGCATCCAGGGAGGAGTGTTGCCGTGGGAACTTGTCGAGCCCTTCTATTTCAAGCTTCCGTTGACGCCGATGATCGCCGCCGAACTTGAAGGGAAGCAACCTGCTTTCAAGGAGGTTTGCGCGCGTCTGGAAGAAGCGGGGCGCGGACTCTCCTGGTTGATTGTCGAAGGATGCGGCGGATTGCTGAGCCCTGTCGCCCCGGATTACGACTGGCTGGACATCATGCGCTCAGCGCCCGGTTTTCCGGTTCTTGTGGCGCGGGATGCGTTGGGTGTCTTGCACCAGACTCTTTGCGCGGCGAGGGCGCTTCAGAGCGGGGCAGGAGCGAAAGCGGGGATGGCGGTGTTGAGCGCCCGAAAAAGGCAGGACCTCTCGGCAAAATGGAACGTCGCCGCGCTGAAAAGGCTGCTTCCGGCATGGTCGTTTTGGCGGATGCCCTGGCTTGGAAGAGCCCCGGAGAGAGCGCTTCTCTCTGGAAATGAGGAGGTTGCAATTCACAGCGGCGCAATGAATGCGGTGGAAGAGCTGCGGGCGAGGCTTCTTGAGGGCTCGAAAAAAAAACGAATTTTTTTGAAAAAAACCTATTGACGGATTCCTGATCGGGGGTAGACTGCCCCCGCGTTTGAGAGAAGAGGCGAGACAGACCGGATCGCCGGAAGGAGATTCGGAAGTTTGGCTTCTCCCCTTCGAAAGGAGGGCGGCTCTTTGAAAACTGAGTTGTGCGATAAGTGATGAGCCCCGAGCCTTGCCGCGCAAGCGGGGAGGCCGGAAGAAAGTGAAGTTTTAGTAGATGCCGAGGCGCAAGCCTCGACGATCAAGCTCTTTCGGTGACGGAGAGTTTGATTCTGGCTCAGAACGAACGCTGGCGGCGTGGATAAGACATGCAAGTCGTGCGGAGGCTTGTGGGTAGCAATACTTGCAGGCCTTAGCGGCGAACGGGTGAGTAACACGTGGGTAATCTGCCGCAAAGACCGGGATAACCCGTCGAAAGACGGGCTAATACCGGATGTGGACCGCAGGGGGTTGCTTCTGCGGTTTAAAGCCGGGGACCTTCGGGCCTGGCGCTTTGCGATGAGCCCGCGGCCTATCAGCTAGTTGGCAGGGTAACGGCCTACCAAGGCGATGACGGGTAGCTGGTCTGAGAGGATGGTCAGCCACACTGGGACTGAGACACGGCCCAGACACCTACGGGTGGCAGCAGTCGAGAATCTTTCACAATGGGCGCAAGCCTGATGGAGCGACGCCGCGTGGGGG
>JAGHDA010000193.1 GCA_021160185.1 Verrucomicrobiota bacterium | reverse complement strand
CTTCACGGAAGTTCGGGGAAACGGGCGGGCCGGGCGGGGTGTACGGTCCGAGAAGGTGCTTTGCGCTGCAGATGCGGATGGTTTTGCCGGTGGGCCACTGAAATGAAGGATAGCGTTCGTCCTTGATGAAGGCGTAGTAAGTTCCTTTCTCCTTGCGCACGATCACATCGATGGTAGCCATGCCGAAGGGCAGCAACGGTCGCGCTTTGCTGAATTTCACCAGGTCGCGCGAGGTCGAGCAAAACGTGCGCATGCCGCTCCAGTAATTTTCCGGATCTTCCTTGAGCTTGCGCCGATTGGAGAAGTGCCATGTCAGCAGGCAGCGGTCCGTGTCGGCGTCGTAGAAGAGCTTGGGAGCGCCGTGCCATTTGCCGGGACTCTCATAGCCGGGGAAGTCGGACATGTCCGGAAGCGCGTCGCCCAGATGTTTCCAGTGGATCAGATCCTCGGAAATCCAGAATCGCACCTTGCCGCCTTGAGGCGGGTTGCCCGTCAGGATGAATCGTCCGTCGCGGCCGCGGACGATATTCGGATGGCCCAGGTACTCGGGAAACACGCGGCGGCCGCGGTTCACAAGCGTCCAGTGCAGGCCGTCCGGGCTGAGCGAGTAATAAAGCCGGCCGTAGTCCTGCTTGAGCATGTGGGCGAAGAGATAGCCGCCGATGGGGAACCCGGCGCGCGCGCCGCCTGCGCGGGCGGCGTGTAGAACGCAGAACAGGCCGAGCATGGCGGCCGACCCTCGAAGCGCGAGCGCGGCGCGTCTGCGCTTCTTCTCGGGAGTTGTGCGCAATGGTTCTCTTCCCATAAGGCAGAAACCGTAGCGCTTTCCCGGAACTGATTCCAGACGTCGGGCTTCGACCGGCGAGAGCGGCGCTTCCGCCGTCCGTGCGGTCCGACTTCGCTTCGCGGCGGCGATTGGAGGCTTCATTGACCCGGGATGGTCGGGGAGATACTCTGGGATCGGAATCGAGGGAATTCTATGCTGCCCGAAATCGAAAAGTTGCTTCAGCTCCAGGACCAGGATCGGCGGATCGAACAAGTCGAATCGGAACTCGCGCAAGTTGGGCCGCAGCGTCAAGCCGCCCGCCGCCGGCTTGAGGCTGCGCAAGAAAGGGCGGAGGCTTTGCGCAAGCGGCTTCAGGAAGCGGCGACCCGCCGCAAGGGCTTGGAGCTGGAAGCCGACCGTCATCGGGAGCAGGCCGATCGTTACGCTCAACAACAGCTTGAGACGCGCGACAACAAGGCCTATCAGGCTTTGGGCCGGGAAATCGAGACCTGCAAGGCGAAGATCAGCGAGTTGGAAGACCGTCAGCTCGAACTGATCGAGGAGGAGGAAAATTTGGAAAAAGCGCTCCGTGAGGCCAAGGCGGAACTAGGGAAAGTCGAGGCGGAGACCGCCCAGGCGCTCGCCGCTTTGGACAAGCGCGAGAAAGCGCTCGAGGCCCAACGAACCCAGCTCCAGGCCGAACGCGGCGCCTTGACCCAGAGCGTGCCCGGACCGCTTCTCTCCCGTTATGAACGGCTTCGGGCCGGCCGAGGAGGGCGCGTCGTGGTGGGCGTGGATCGGCGCGTTTGCGGCGGATGTCACATGAAACTGCCCGCCCAGGTAGTCCTTTCCACCAGGGCGGGCCGGGAGGTGATCAGTTGCCCCAACTGCGGGCGCATCCTCTTCTACGCCTCCCATATGCAAATCGACGCAGCCTCCGCCGGGGAAGCTGCGTCGTAATTCTTCCGCCTGCCTTGAGGCGAGCGCCGCGGTTCTTAGTGGCCGCCGCAACTGCAGCCTGCGCCGCAGCCTTCGAAATCTTCCGGACCGGGCACGCGGCCCAATTCCATGGTTTTGGTCACGTAGCGGGCAACCAGGTCCTGCACGCGCTGCATGGTTTCCTGGGCTTCCAGGAATCGGCGCGCGATGTCGTTGGCGAACAGCGCCTGGCGCTTTTGCTCGTATTGCTCGATCTCCGCATTGTCGATCGGCGCGCCCTGCCGCTGCTTGTAATAAAGCGATTCTCCCTGCTCTGCCGCTTCGCGGTAAAGGTCTTGCGCCTTCTCGTCGCCGAGGAATGTGTCGATGTCTTTCCGGAACTCTGCGAAATCGGGAAGCGCGACGATTTCTTTGCACAGAGCGAGGGTCTTCTCGACTAATACTCCGTTTTCCAGACTTGCTTGCATGGTGCTTCGGTTTTCTGCCATTCGCCGGGCAAGGTAGCCCCCCTCCCGGAGAAAACAAGAGGAATCAGAATTTTTCCTTTCGGCCTCTCTCCGTCCGGCGCGGCTCACCGCAGCTCCGGCGGCTGAGCCCGGACCGGCCAGGAAGCCCGGTCGGGTCCCGGCTGCAAGCCGATGCGCTCGAAAGGGATCGGCTCGAACCGGATCTGTCGCGTCAGCTCGGGGTCCGCTTGCCAGGCGCCGGGCCGCCCCGCTTTCTCGATCGGCGCGTTGGCGATGTTGTTGGCGAAATAAACGTAAGGCCGAGCCTTGGATTCGACCTCCTCCCAGCGGCCTCCCGCGCAGATGTTCCGAACGACCCGGTTGCCTTTCGGGGCCATCGGTTCGTCCTCCAGGAGCCGGAGCAGTTCCGGGTATCGCTCGCTCCACGGCGGGCGCTTGTAGGGCATGCGTTCCAACTTCTGCGTCAGGCCCTTGCGGCCCGACGCCGCCCAACCCAGCCCGCGGGCGTCGATATGCAGCGCCGGTCGGCAATCGATGAACAGGTTGTTCGCTACGAGGTTGTCGCGGCCGCCGCCGATGAACGCCGCTCGGGGAACCTGCCAAAAGACGTTGCCCACGATGGCCTCGCCGGACAACTGATCGTCCAGATAGACCCCGACGCAGCCGCGGCCTTCGAAGCCGTAG
>JAGHDA010000033.1 GCA_021160185.1 Verrucomicrobiota bacterium | reverse complement strand
GCTTCAGCGTCCACGCCCGCCAACGGCGCGCCGCGCCGCCCTGTGGCCAGCCGTCGAAGAATCGCCTCAAGCCGCTCCTGCATTCCGCTTTAAGCCGTGGGTGTTTGGGGAGGAATCCGCGCCAGCGCCTCGTCGATGCGGCGCAGCACCGTCTCCTTGCCCAATACCTCCATCAGATGGTAGAGGCTGGGGCCGACTCGCCTGCCGGTGCAAGCCAGGCGGAGAGGGTGGACCAGCGCCGCCGGCTTGATGTTCAGAAGGCCGGCGAGGTTTTTGAGCTGCGCTTCCAGATACCCGGGAGTCCACTCGTCCAGGTTGGCGTAGGTCTCGCGCAGCCGTTCGAGCAGCTCGCGGTTCTCCGGCGTGAAGAATTTCTCCTCGGCTTCCGGGTCGTAATCGAGCCGCTCCTTGAAGTAGAAACCGGCGTACTCCGGCAGCTCGCCGAAGGTCTTAATCTTGTTGCGACAGGTGCGAAGCGCCGCTTTGACATACCCGGGCGGATAGCGGCCGGGATCCAATCCGGCGCGGGCGAAGGCGTGCACGCCCAGCTCCACAAACCGGTCTTCCTCCATGCGGCTCAAATACTGGCCGTTCATCCACTGGAGCTTGGCCAGATCGAACCGGGCGTTGTGGCGAAGAACCTCGCTCAGATCGAACCGCTCGATCAGCTCATCAAGCGAGAAGAACTGTCGGTCTTCTTTGGGCGACCAGCCGAGAAGAACCAGGTAGTTCACCAGCGCTTCCGGGGCGTAGCCCTCTTCCATGTACATTTTGAGGGAAGCCCCCCGGTCGCGCTTGCTCATCTTGGTGCCGTCCGCGTTGAGAATCAGCGGGATGTGCGCGTACTTGGGCGGCTGGACGCCGAACGCCTCGAAGAGCGCAATGTGCTTGGGCGTGTTGGAAAGATGATCCTCGCCGCGGATGACATGGGTCACCCCCATCTCCAGATCGTCTGCCACGTTGGTCAGATGAAAAACCGGCTTACCGTCCGAGCGCACAATCACGAAGTCGGGATCCTCGGCTTCGCGGTCGGTCAGCTCTCGCCGCACTTCTCCCACGATGAGGTCGTGAAAAACGATCGGCTCCCGGCGCATCCGGAAACGGATCGCACCGTCCCTCTCGTAAGCCATGTCGCGGGAAAGGAGCGCCTCCACGCGGCGGAGATAATTTTCCCGGCGTTGGGATTGGAAATACGGCCCCCGGTCGCCTGTTGAAGGGCCGGTCGCTTCGCCGGTCAACGGGCCTTCGTCCCACCCCAGCCCCAGCCACCGGAGTCCCTCGAGGATCATCTCCGTCGCCTCCTGGGTGTTCCGGGCCACGTCGGTGTCCTCGATCCGGAGGATGAACTTGCCGCCTGTGTGGCGGGCGTAAAGCCAATTGAACAATGCCGTGCGGGCCCCTCCAATGTGGAGATGGCCGGTCGGGCTCGGCGCAAATCTGACTCGGACGCTCATTTTATCCTTTCACGTTGGTTCCACGCGGCGCGTCGGCCCGCGCCGCGCCTCATCATAGAGGCCTGGGCGAACAACGCGCAACGCTTGCCGCGGGGAGCGGCGGGAAGGCTGTCGCTGCCGACGTGAGGAGGCGGATCCCGATTCTCCTTTTTCCGGTCCGGGATCTGATCCGTGAGGGATCGCGGGCGGGCCGGCCAGAGTCAGACGCGGCCGGGATGGCAACGCTTCGGGCTGCCTCCCGATTTCCTCTTGGGCGGCGGGGTGAATCGGATGGCGCAAGGTATAGACGCAGCATCCCCGCAGCGGTTGACTCAAATTCGCTGATTTGCTAAGGGATCGGACCAGTTATTCGGACCAAGCTAAGATGGTCCGACTATGGAAAAAAGCGGGTATAGGCGGCCTGAAAGCTGTCGAAAAACAGGCCCCAAAAATTCGACACAGATTTCGCGCCATCATGTCGAGTGTCCTCAGTGTGGCGCGCGGCAGAGTTGCCAGCCGGCCGACGGGCGCCGGCGCTGCAAAGCGTGTCGGCGCTGGTTTGCGCCCCAGGCTCGCAAGGCCCGGCTCAAGGCGAAGACGGTCAAGGAGATCGCGCGTCTGTTCTGGCTGATGGTCCCGGCCGAGCGGGTCGCCCGTGACCTGGGGCTCAACCGCAAGACGGTGCAGCGCTACTACACCCGCCTCAGGGAAGCCCTCGCAGCGGAAAGCGAACGATCGCTGGAACAACTCTGCGGTGAAATCGAGATCGACGAGTCGTACTTTGGCGGTGTCCGTAAAGGCGAGCGGGGACGCGGCGCAGGCGGCAAAATCCCTGTATTTGGGCTGTTGAAGCGCGCCGGTGAAGTTCGGGTGGCATTTCCCGAACGGCTGGAGAAGCCCACGTTGCAGGGCGCGATCAAGACCCACGTGAAGCCGCAGTCCTGGGTATACTCGGACAGCTTCAGGGCCTATGACCGGCTCGATGTGGAGGGATTTCACCATGTTCGCATCGCGCATGAATCGACGTTTGGCAGTGGCAAGGCTCATATCAACGGGATCGATAACTTCTGGGGCTTTGCCAAACGAGGGCTGAAGATGTATCACGGTGGCTTCAAGCGCAACTTTCCGCTGTTCACGCGCGAGATGGAATTTCGATTCAATCACCGGGATGATCCTGACGCCGTCACCTATCTGTACAAACTGCTAAAATCTG
>JAGHDA010000123.1 GCA_021160185.1 Verrucomicrobiota bacterium | reverse complement strand
TCCTAAGGGGGGCGCGGGTCAGCCGCCCGGAGCCAGGTGAAACCGGAGGCGCGCTTCGGACCGCCTCGTCGCTTCAGCGGCTGCGAAAAAAGGCCTACTCCTCCTCGGCAAGCTCGGGAGCGACGCGTTGGAGGAGGAGTTGCGCCCGTTCAAGCACTTCCTGGCTGTTTTCGGAGGAGAGGGCGAAATGCGCCAATTGCCGGGCCTCTTCCATGCGGAGGCGGCGGATGATGTATTTGACTTCGGGCAGGCGTCGGGGAGCGGCGCTCAATTCGTCGGCGCCAAGGCCCAGAAGCAAGGGAACCATGAGAGGGTCGCCCGCCATTTCGCCGCAGACGCCGGTCCAGATATCATGGGCGTGAGCGGCGCGGATTGTCCGATGGATAAGCTGAATAACCGCCGGGTGGTGCGGCTCGTAGAGGTGGGCGATGCGGGGGTTGAGCCGGTCCACGGCCAATGTGTACTGCACCAGGTCGTTGGTGCCGATGCTGAAAAAGCTTACCCGCTTGGCAAGCGCAGGGGCCTGGATGGCGGCCGAGGGCACTTCGATCATGATGCCCACCTCAATGTCGGGTCGGAAAGCGACTCCTTCATCGCGGAGTTCTTCCTTGCATTCCTGGAGGAGCGCGTTGGCCTGGTTGAGCTCATCGATTCCCGAGATCATCGGGTACATCATCTTGACATTGCCCACAGCCGCGGCGCGCAGGATGGCGCGAAGCTGGGTCCGGAACATGTCTCGTTCCTGGAGACAAATGCGGATGGCCCGCCAGCCGAGAAACGGGTTGTGTTCGGGGGCCGCGTCATGAACGGCGATCATCTTGTCGCCCCCGATGTCCAGGGTCCGGATGATCACCGGATGAGGTCGGAGGCGCTCGGCCACTTCCCGGTAGGCTTCGTACTGCTCCTCCTCCGCGGGCAGGCGCCGCCGGCCCAGGAAGAGATATTCTGTGCGGAAGAGGCCGACTCCTTCGGCGCCGTTGCGAATGACTTCTTCCACTTCGTCTTTCGACTCGATGTTGGCCGAAAGCGTTACCCGAGCCCCGTCCAGCGTGGCCGCCGGCGCCTCTCGCAATTCGGCCAGCTTGACGTCCAAGACGCGCCGCTTGCGGATCCGCTGGCCGTATTCGAAGAGGGTGGAAGGAGAGGGGTTGACGATCAACTGGCCGTTGTAGCCGTCCAGCAACGCCTGCTGGCCGGCGCGCACCCGGCGGGTCACGTCTTTAAGGCCGGTGACGGCGGGCAGTCCGAGAGATCTGGCGAGAATGGCGGAGTGGGAGGTTTGGCTGCCTTGGTCGGTGGCGATGCCGAGGATGAGGTTCTTGTCCAACTGGGCGGTTTGCGTGGGAGTCAGGTCGTAGGCCGCCAGGATGGAGGGCGTCTTGATCCGCGAGAAATCCACCGGCTCGCCTTCCTGGAGCAGGTTTTTCAGAACGCGTTGGGTTGCGTCCCGCACGTCGGCTGCCCGTTCCCGGAGGTACTGGTCGCTCAGGGAGGCGAACGCTTCGGCGAATTTGTCGGCGGCTTGGGCGAAGGCGTACTCGACGTTGACCTTTTTGGTCCGCATCGTTCGCATCACCTCTTCCAGAAGGGTCGGATCGTCGAGGATCAGCAGCTGGGCGTCGAAAATGCGGGCTTCGTCTGCGCCGAGCTGATCGCCGAGCTTTTGCTGGAGCGCATAAATTTGCTCCCGTGTTTTAATCAGAGCCTCTTCGAGCCGGCGGACCTGTTCGGTCAGATCGGCCTCCGAGATGGCATACTGAGGAACGTCGCCGGGCCGAGTCGGCGCGGTTTCCGGCACAACAAACAACGGCCCTGTGCACGCCCCGTGGGAAACCGGTATCCCGGTAAAAATCCGCTCTTGCGTCTCGTCGACGGTCTCGCTCACCCATGGAAACGATTAGCCCATCAAGGGAGTCAAGAAAAGGAAAACCGCAGCCTGCCGAGGCGGCGGGGGCGCGAGCCGCTCCGGGAAAAAATTTTTGGAAGCGTTTGTAACTTTTTCGATTTCCAAGACTCTTTTGGGGGGCAAGAGAGGTTGCGGGAAGAGCAAAAACAGACTGAAAGGCAAAAAGAAAAGAGGATTATGAGCGAACCGTTGCATGTGGACAGCGCCAACTTTGAGAAGGAAGTGCTCCAGGCGTCGACGCCGACAGTGGTGGATTTTTACGCCGTCTGGTGCGCTCCCTGTCGCATGATGGGCCCCATCTTCGAGTCTCTCGCCCGGGAGTATCAAGGCAGAGTCAAGTTTGTGAAGGTGGATGTGGACCGCGCGCCTGACCTGGCGAACCGCTACCAAGTCCGCGGTGTGCCCACGCTGGCGATCTTTTCCCAGGGGCGGTTGGTGGACACTATCGTGGGCTTGGCTCCGCCGGAAGCAATCCGCCAGGCGGTCGAGACCCTCGCCGCGCCGCAGGCAAACTAAGCGGATCGGGCGCGGAGGTTGCTTTCGCGGGGGACGCGCGCTATTAGTTATCCCGTTTCCGGAAGAAACAGCCGCGGCGGCAGAACCGAAATCATGGCAACTAAAAATCAACCGTCCTGGCGGTGGAATCCCTATGCGGCTGGGGCGGCGATTGTGGTTCTGAGTTGAATCATGTTCGGAGTGATGAACAAGCCCTTGGGAGTTCCCGCCGCGGCTTTCTCCGTTTCCCAGGTCGTTGTCGAGCTGGTTGTGGGCGTTGGAGCGCAAAGGTCTGCAAATCGTGGAACCAGGTGATGAAGGAGACTCTATCCGCAAATGCAAGGGGGGGCGCGCAGGGAGCGCGCGCGAGGGCGCGATGGCTTCTGGCAGTCGCCGCGGCGGGCGCGGCCTTGGGAGCGTGGGCGTTCGGACGGGCCGCTGAGCTGGAGGACCCAGTCCCGGCAGCTTCTGCGCCGAAGGTGTGGAGCCTGCCCGACGCGCTGAGCTTCGCCCTGACCAACAGCCCGGACGCGCGCATCGCCGAGCAGCGGATCCGCCAGGCTCAGGCCATGCTGGAGCAAGCGAACGCGGCGGCGTGGCCCACGCTCCAGTTTCAGAGCAGCTACATGCGCAGCGACAATCCGGTCATGGCGTTCAGTTGGACGCTGAATCAGCGTTCGTTCAGTCCGGCGCTGATGGGCTCGCTCAACGATCCGGACGAGGTGGACAACCTGGCCCTGCGCGGCGTGGTGAGCGTGCCCCTTTATGCCGGCGGGCGGATCGCCGCGGGCCGCAGGGCCGCCCGCGCCGGCAAGGAGGCGGCCGAGGCGGGAGCTCGCGCCGTGCGCGAGGGGCTCGCGTTCGAGGTGGCCCGCGCCTACTACGTCATCCTCAAAACCGACGCTTTTGTGCAGGCGGCCGCAGCGGGGGTGCGCGCCTATCGCGGCAATGTGGACGTGGCCCGCAAGCGCTACCGCACCGGCGCATTGGTCAAGGCCGACCTATTGGACATGGAGGTTCGCCTGGCGGAGGCCGAAGAAGGGCTTTTGCGGGCGCGCAACGCGCGCAACCTGGCCAAACGCGCTTTCGCCAACCTGCTTGGCCTCTCCCCGCGCGAGGTGGAAATCGCCAAGACCGCTCCTGAGGCGGAAGCTCCCCCGCCGGGGACGCCGCCGCGCCGGCCTGAATTGGAGGCGATTCAGAAGCAACGCCAAGCCGCCGAAGCCGCGGTGGCTATGGCCAAAGGCGGGTATTACCCGGAAGTCGGCGCGTTCGGCAGCCTCGACCACAACCGCGGTTGGGAGACCGGCGGCGAGGGCACGAGCTGGATGGCCGGCGTGATGCTCAAGTGGAACATTTGGGATGGGAGAATGACGCGCGGCAAGGTGCATCAAGCCCGCGCCGAGTTGCAGGCCGTCCGCGAAGCCGAGCGGAAGATCCGATTGGCCATCGAGCTGCAGATCGCCCAGGCCCGGCTCAACCTCCAGGACGCCGAGAAACGCGTGGCAGTCAGCCGCAAAGCCGTGGCGCAAGCCGAAGAGAGCGCGCGGTTGACGCGGGCTCGGTTTGCCCAAGGCCTGGCTCTTGCCACTCAGTTGATCGACGCGGAGAGCGCGTTGACCGCGGCGCGGATGCGCTTGGCGGAGGCGGAAGCCGATCGGCGCGTGGCGGTGGCCGCGTTGCGCCGGGCGTTGGGGCTGCCGCAATTGGCATCCTTGGGTGAGAACAAAGCGAATCGTTTCAGCAAGACCGATCCATCATGAGAGAGGGCGTGAAAATGTTCGGGAAGGCGACCTATTTGCAAAGAGGCTTGTGGGCGGCGTGCGCCGCGGCGTTGGCAGTGACGGGTTGCGGCCGCAAAGCGCCGGCGGAAAGCGCGGGCGGCGCTGCGTCCCCGTCCTTGCCGCCCGTCGAGGCGCTTGTGTGGCGGATTGCGCCGAGCCGCGCGCCGATCGTGGAGGAAGTGGTCGGCTCGATCGCGCCGAAGCTCCAGGCGCGCATCGAAGCCAAGGTCAACGGCCGTATCAGCGCGCTGCCGGTGGATGTGGGAACCCGAGTCAAACGGGGCGACCTGATCGCCCAGCTCGACGTGGAAGAAATCCGGGCCAAGCTGGACGCCGCGCGGGCCCAGTTGGAGCGGGCTTCCCGGGATTTGAAGCGCTACCGCTCCCTCTTGGATCAGGAGGCCGTGACCCAAGCCGAATTTGACGCGGTCCAGGCGCAATATCGCATGGCCGATGCGATGGCGCGCGAGGCGCAAACCATGCTCGGCTACGCCCGCGTGACCGCGCCTTTTGACGGCGTAATCGCCCGGAAATTTGCCGATGTCGGCGACCTGGTCGGCCCCGGCCGCCCCATCGTCCAACTGGAAGATCCGACCCGGCTTCGCATCGAAGCCGACGTGCCGGAGACCCTGATGGGAGGCGTCAAGAAGGGCATGCGGTTGAAGGTGACTATTCCTTCCTTGGGTGTGGAGACCAACGGCGTGGCGGCCGAAATTGCGCCTGCCGCCGACCCGATGAGCCGCACATTCCTGATCAAGATCGATCTGCCTCCGATTCCGGGGCTTCGCTCCGGCCAATTCGGCCGAGTGGCGATCCCTTACGCTGAGAGCGATTTCATCCGCGTGCCGCGCTCCGCGATCGTGCAGCGCGGCCAGATGGAGACGGCCTTTGTGGTTACTAACGGCGTCGCTACCATGCGTCTGGTCAAGACCGGCAAGCGCATGGGCGAACGGGTGGAAATTCTTTCCGGGTTGCGGGAAGGGGAAGATCTGGTTGTCCAGGGCGCGGAAAAGCTCCACGACGGCCAACGCGTCGCCGCGCGCTCGGCGGGTATGAACGCGCCGTCCCGAGGCACATCCGGAAAACAATAAGCGGCTCTTTGTTCCAGAGAGCCTAAGTCTTTCGCAGGCGGGGAGGACGGCCTTCGCGGCCGGGAAAATCGCAGAAAGCTTCAGCATGGACACAGGAACGATGAACAACGCGCAGACAGACCAGAAACTCGGCATCGCTGGGCGCGCGGCGAAGGCCTTTGTGGATTCCAAGCTCACGCCGCTTTTCATCGCTTCATCGATTCTTTTGGGCGTGGGCGCGGTGCTGTTGCTTCCTCGGGAGGAGGAACCGCAAATCCGCGTGCCGATGATCGATGTGATGGTGGCCATGCCCGGGGCGAGCGCCAAGGAGGTTGAGGAGCGGGTCACCCGACCGATGGAGCAGTTGCTGTGGGAAATCCCCGGCGTGGAATATGTCTACTCCACCTCCAGCGAGGGACAAAGCCTGGCCATCGTTCGTTTCTACGTCGGCGAGGATGTGGAAAAAAGCCTGGTCAAGCTCAACCACAAGCTCCAGTCCAACTATGATCGCATTCCGGCCGGTGTGACCTACCCGTTGATCCGCGCGCGGGGCATCGACGATGTGCCGATCCTGGCCTTGACCTTTCACAGCCGCCGCTACGATCACCTGACGCTCCGGCGTCTGGCCGCGCAGGTTCAGGAGGAGATCAAGGAAATCCCGGAAGTGTCCGAGACCCATCTCATCGGCGGGGAGAGGCGCCAGGTCCGCGTGCTGCTCAATCCGGTGAAGCTTGCCGCGCGCAACCTCAGTCCGGCGATGCTGGTTCCGGTCCTTCAACAAGCTAATGCGCAATCCCGCGTGGGCGCGCTCACGGCGCATGACAAGGAAGTTATCGTCGAAACAGGCGGCTTTTTCCGGAACGCCGAGGAAGTGGGCGATGTGGTCATAGGCGTCTTTCGCGGAAGGCCTGTGTACCTGCGGGATGTGGCTCGGATCGTCGACGGCGGCGAGGAGCCCAGCCAGTACGTGCTTTTCGGCAGGGGCCGGCGCTTCGCGAACGGGCGAATGGAAGAGGAGCCTGCGGTGACCCTTTCGATCGCCAAACGGCAGGGCGCCAACGCGATCGTTGTGGTCAATCAGATTTTGAAGAAAGTGGCCTCCATGCGCGGGCGTTTGATCCCCGCCGATGTGGAGTACACCGTGACTCGCAATTACGGCAAGACCGCCCAAGACAAGTCGGACGAGCTCCTTTTCCACATGGCGATCGCGGTGGGCAGCGTCGCTCTCTTCATCTGGATCATGTTGGGTTGGCGCGAGGCGGGCGTGGTCGGCGTGGCCATTCCTTCCACCTTGGCCCTGACGTTGGCCGTTATCTATCTCTACGGCTTTACGCTTAACCGCGTCACGCTTTTTGCTTTGATCTTTTCGATCGGCATCCTGGTGGACGACGCGATCGTCGTGGTCGAGAACATCGTGCGGCATTTCCACTTGCCTGAAAACAAGCGCCGCGACTGGCGCGAAATCGCCGTGGACGCGGTGAACGAGGTGGGCAACCCCACCATTCTAGCCACGTTCGCCGTGATCGCCGCGGTGTTGCCCATGGGGTTTGTGGGCGGCTTGATGGGGCCGTACATGCGGCCCATCCCCATCAGCAGCAGCGCGGCCATGCTTTGGTCGTTGATCATCGCCTTTGTTGTGACCCCTTGGGTCTCGATTCGACTTCTCAGCTTGGGGCGCAAGTACCGGGCGTTGACCCATCCGGAAGGCGCGGAAGAGAACGCGCTGTCTTCCGAACATAGCGGCGGCGGCAAGGGCGGATTGATGAAGTGGTACCGGAGCTTCATGCGCGCGCTGATTGGAAGCCGGAAAGCGCGACTGTTGTTCTTTGCGGCGGTGATTGCGGCTTGGGTCGCTGCGGTGGCCACGGTTCCCTTGGGTTGGGTCCGGGTCAAGATGCTGCCGTTCGACAACAAGAGCGAATTTCAGATCGCCCTCAACATGCCCGAAGGCAGCTCACTGGAGCGCACCGCCCAATGCGCTCGGGAAATTGCCGCCGCGATTCGGGATGAGCCGGAAGTCAAGGATTACGAGGTGTACGCGGGCGTGGCGGCGCCCTTCAATTTCAACGGGCTGATCCGACACTATTTTCTCCGCCGCGGCGCGCGTGTGGCCTGCCTGCAGGTGAATCTGGTCGATAAAGGGGAGCGCAAGGCCCAGAGCCATGAGATTGCCAAGCGCGTCCGGCCGAAGGTGGCCGCCGTAGCCTCTCGGTACGGCGCGCGCGCGACCGTGGCCGAGGTGCCCCCCGGGCCGCCGGTGACTCAGACTTTGGTGGCCGAAATCTACGGGCCTACCGAGAAAGATCGCCTCGCCTTGGCTCAGGAAGTGATCAAGATTTTCAAGAGCACCCGCGGCGTGGTGGATGTGGATTGGTACATTGAAGCCCCGCAACGGAAAGCGCGCTTCGTCATCGACAAAGAGAAGGCGGCCCTTCACGGCGTCAGCGCCGCCGCCATCACCCAAACGCTTCAGATCGCCGCGGGCGGGATGCAGGTCGGCCTGGTCCACATGCCCCAGGAGAGGGAAGACGTTCCGGTGATGTTGGAAGTGCCCCGCGCCCTCCGAAGCAGCCCCGAGGATCTGCTCGCCGTTCGCGTTCCCGCCATGACGCCCGGCCCCGGCGGCAAGCCGGTCCTGGTCCCCCTGCGCGAGCTGGGGCATTTTGAGAATGTCGTGATCGACAGGAGTATTTACCACAAAAACCTCCGGCCGGTGATCTATGTGCTTGGAGACGTTGCCGGCGCAATCGAGAGTCCGGTTTACGCGATTCTCAAGATGAACCCGAAACTTCGGGAGCTGGACATGCGCCGTTTCGGCGGCTCTCGCTCGGAGCTGCAAATCCTCAACTTCCATTGGCCGTTCACAACCTATGAGCCCGCGCTCAAGTGGGATGGGGAATGGCACATCACCATCCGCGTCTTCCACGATCTGGGCGTCGCTTTCGCCGCGGTTCTGATCCTGATCTATGTCCTCATGGTCGGGTGGTTCCGCTCCTTCTTGACCCCGCTGATCGTGATGGTGGTCATTCCCGTCTCCATCATCGGCATCCTGCCTTCCCACGGAGTGTTGCACGCTTTCTTCACAGCCAATTCGATGATCGGCTTCATGGCTGGGGCTGGAATCATTGTGCGGAACACAATCATCCTTGTGGATTTCATCGAGTTGCGTCTTGCTGAGGGCGTGCCTATAGCCGAGGCTGTAATCGACGCCGGCGCGGTCCGCTTCCGCCCGATCATGCTCACCGCCATGGCGGTGGTTGTGGGCGCGAGCGTGATCCTGTTCGATCCGATCTTCCAGGGCCTCGCCGTCTCCTTGATGACCGGCGAAGTGATTGCGGTTCTCATCAGCCCCTTGGCTGTGCCGTTGCTTTATTACATGGCCTATGCGAAAAATCCGCCGGTGAAACCCGCCGCGCGGGAAGCGTAGGGGCGGCCCTCGAGGCGGGGGGTTGGAAGGGAGGAAATCACGCCGGATGACTCAAACCGGAGTAAGGCGAGTTTTGGATTTGGCGATCTATCTGGCCTTTTGCGCGCTGGCGGGGACGGGCTTTCTACTCAAGTGGCGGCTGCCTCCCGGATCGCGCGGAGGCCATGGGTGGACCTGTCTCGGACTCGACCGCCATGAGTGGGGGGATGTTCATTTCTGTTTGGCCGCGCTGGTTCTGGCGCTGATTTGCCTTCATTTGTTCCTGAACCGGACTTGGCTGGCGAAGTCCGCCGCGCACGGCCGGCCGGTTTGGATCGGGGTAGGCCTTGCCTTGGGCGCGGCGATCATTCTCGCCATTCTTGCTCTCCCGGTGGATCGAAGCGCAAAAGGCAAAGGTCGCGGCGGCCCGCCTTGGCTTACAGAGCCGGTCAACCGACCCGTCTCCGGAAAATCCGGATTCGAGGAATGAACGCCCCCGTGCGGGCCGCGTAAGCCGCATACTCCGGGAAGCGTTCCCGCAGGAGGCGCTCTTCCGCCCGCGCTTTGGCCCAAAGCCACAGGCACAGTCCCGCCCACGCTCCTGCCCCAGGCAAGTTCCACCAGAAAAGCGCCCATCCTCCGCAGGCAAACATAAGACTCGCATAAAGCGGATGGCGCACAATGCGGTACGCCCCGGTTGTCACCAGGGGCGCCTTCGGTTTGGGTTCCAGCAGCCCGGTTCGATTGTCGCCCAGCGCCGCAACCCCGGCGAGGCCCAGGCATCCGCCCCAACTGGCCGAAAGAGCGGCGAGCGCGGCGGCTGGAAACGGCGCGCTCCGGGAAGCGCACAGCGGCGGGACAAGCGCCGCTGCGATCATCCACACCCATTGGCCGGCCAGCCAAGAAACCCCGCGCCGGCGCGTTCGCGTTCCCAAGCTGCCTGTCTCTTCGCTCATTCGAGGGAAAAGGATAGCCGTTTTTTGCCGCGATGGCAGTAGACGCCGGCCTTTTCGACCGCGAAGCGGAGAAGCCGGAGTGCCGGAGCTTCTTCTCCGATGGGAGTGGAGAGCCGGCGTTGGCGGGACGATCAGACCGCCGGTCGCCGGAAAGTTCCCGAACGCCATTCGCCTTCGCTTTTCTCGTGTTCCAACAAGAGGCCGAGGGATTCGAACTTGGCCTGAACGGCGGGGAATTGCTCTTCAAGAATGCCGGCGGCGAGCAGCCGCCCGCCGGGTCGGAGACGGCTTGCCAGGGTCGCGGCGGCGCGTTCCAGGATCCCGGCCAGGAGATTGGCGCAGATGATTGCTTCGCGCCCGCGCTGGACCGGACGCATCCGCCTCAAATCGACTGTTGCAAAGCGGATCTGTTCCGCTACGCCGTTGGCGGCGGCGTTTTCCCGGGCGATGCGGACTGCCTCCGGGTCGTGATCGAACGCTCGGATCGGCCTGCAGCCCAGTTTGGCGGCGGCAATGGCAAGAATCCCCGAGCCGGTTCCGACGTCCAGAACCGAGTAAGGCCCCGGCCTGCGGCAAAGGCGCGCCAGTTCTTCCAGGCAGAACGTCGTGGTGGGATGTTGCCCCGTGCCGAAGCTCATTCCAGGATCCAAGACGATCTCCGCCTGGCCCGGCCGCGGACGTTTCGTGCTCCAGGAAGGTCGGACCAGGATCGCGCCGCCGAAAACGCGGGCGGGGAAATGGCGCTTCCAGGAATCGGCCCAAGCTTCGGGCGGCAGAAGGCGTCGGCGCAGGATGGCGGTTCGAGGCAGGATGCCCGCTTGGCGCAGCGCGGCAAGGAGCTTGCGGAGCCCCGCCTCCCGTTCGGGCGGCAAGGGGCGTTCGGCGGGCAAGTAAAGGCTGATGCGGCACCGCCCCGTTTCCGGGTCGAGATGCGTCGCGGCGGGCGCGTCGAAAGCCTCGGAAAGCAAGGCGGCCAACTCGTCCGCCGTTTCGGCGGGAGTGACGATCCAGCGCTCGACGAAGGTTTGATCCGACGAGGGCTTCACGCAGTCGGAGGCTTCCACGGGGTCCAGTTCAGCAGGCGCAGGGCGGGGCGTCCGCCGCGCCGCTCGATGAGAGTCACCCCGGCGTAATCCACGCCGAACTCGGCCAGGCGGGCGAGAGGCAGGTCGAAGAGCGCGGCCAGCATCGCTCGAATAGTTCCGCCGTGGGCGACTGCGGCGACCGCGCTTTGCCCCGTGCCGTCGCGCCACAGCGCGTCCAGCGCGTCGCGCGCTCGGGCCAGGAGGGCTTGCGCCGGCTCCGCGTCGGGGATTTCTCCGGCGCAAAGGGCTTCGAGCCATTCATAGGGACTGCGTCCGAAGCGGCTCTCGATTTCCTTCCACCCCAGCCCGGTCCATGCGCCGAAGTCGGTTTCGCGCAGGATGTCCAGCGTCTGCGGCTCCAACCCTTTGCGGCGGGCGATTGCCCGGGCGGTCTTCGCCGCTCGCTGCATGGGGCTTGTGTAGAGCCGGTCCAGGGCGATCGGCGCGAACCACTCGCCCAGCCGCTCCGCCTGGGCGAGACCGGTTTCGGAAAGGTCCATGTCGATCCGTCCCCCGAAGACGCGATGATAGCGGGGCTCCACTTCGGCGTGACGGATGAGGTAGAGGCGCATGGGAGGATCAGGTGGCTGTCGGCGGCGCGGTCCAACCGAGGGCTTCGCGTTGGAGCTGGAAGAGCCGATCGAGGCCCGCTCGGGCCGCGGCGAGCATCTCGGACAATTGCCGCTCGGTGAAGGCCCGCCGCTCGGCGGTTCCCTGAATTTCGATGAACTCCCGGCGCGAATTCATGACCACGTTCATGTCCACCTCGGCCGCGACGTCTTCTTCGTAGTTCAAGTCCAGCCGGACTTGGCCCTGGACGATGCCCACGCTGACAGCGGCAATCTGGCAGCGGATCGGGTTTTCGGAGAGGATCCCTGCGGCCAAGAGTTTGCGGATTGCCAGCGCCAAGGCGACAAAGCCGCCTGTGATCGCCGCTGTGCGCGTGCCCCCGTCGGCTTGGAGCACGTCCGCGTCGATCCAGATAGTGCGCTGCCCCAACTTCTCAAGGTCCGCCGCCGCCCGCATGGAACGGCCGATGAGGCGTTGGATTTCCTGGGAGCGGCCTTCCTGACGGCCGCGGCTTGCCTCGCGCGGTTTCCGCTGTTGGGTGGAGTAGGGGAGCATGGCGTACTCGGCTGTAATCCAGCCGCCTGAGAGCCCTTGCTCTCGCATCCAGCGCGGCACGCCCTCCTCAACCGTCGCACCGCAAATGACCCGCGTCGCCCCCCACGCCGCCGGCTCCACTCTGATCGAGTGGGGGGCGACGCGGGTCATTTGCGGTG
>JAGHDA010000306.1 GCA_021160185.1 Verrucomicrobiota bacterium | reverse complement strand
GTCCAGGAGCCGGGAGGCGTTTTTCTTTTTCATCGGCCGGCCGGTGGTCACGGCGCGCGTCCACCACTCCCGCCCCTCCAGGGCCGCCTGCATGAATTCGTCTGAAACCCGGACGGAGAGGTTCTCGTTCTGGTACATCACCGAGGCGTAGGCCTCGCCGTTGAAGGAGCCGTCATAGCCCTCCTCGATGAGCGCCCAGGCCTTTTTCTCCTCCTTCATCTTGGCAGTGATGAACTCCTCAATGTCCCCATGCCAATCCCTGAGGGTGTTCATCTTGGCGGCCCGGCGGGTCTTGCCGCCGCTTTTGACGACGTTGGCAATCTGGTCGTAGACCTTGAGGAAACTCAGAGGGCCGCTCGGCCTGCCGCCGCCGCTGAGCTTTTCTCGGCTCGATCGGATGGGGGTCAGGTCCGTGCCGGTGCCCGAGCCGTACTTGAAAAGCATCGCCTCGCTGTAGGCCAGGCGCATGATGCTCTCCATGTTGTCCTCGACGCTCTGGATGAAGCAGGCGCTGCTCTGGGGCCGCTCGTACTGCGTCTTGGCGCGCCGCGGCTTGCCGCTGCGGCGGTCGAAAAACCAATTGCCCCGATCCGAGCCCTTCCCCACCCCGTACTGATGGTAAAGGCCCACGTTGAACCAGACGGGGGAGTTGAACGCGCCGACCTGGTTGAGACAGAGCCATGCCAGCTCGTCGTAGAAGACTTCCCCGTCCGCCTTGCTGAAATAGCCGTCCTTCACGCCCCAATCCGCAATGGTCCGCGCCACCCGGTGGATAAGCTGGCGGACCGAATGCTCCCGCTCGCCCGGTTTCTGAGGATCGCCGTAGAAGTACTTGGAGCACACCACCTTGGTGGCGAGCATCGACCACGACTTAGGGGCCTCGACGTTTTCCTGGCGGAAAATCGTCTTGCCGCGGTCGTCGGTGATTTCAGCCGTGCGCCGCTCCCACTCAACTTCATCAAACGGGCTGCGCTCGGGGTTGCTGAAGACCCGCTCGATCTTCAACTTCCCTCCTTTCCCAGAACGAGGCGGAACGACTTTGGCTCGGGCGCGGGCGCGCTCCCTCTTTGCGATTGAAGCGTTCATGAACGGTCTCAGGGTTGTTGATTTCGGTTCGTAAATCCTTGTCTTCGTGATTTTCCCCGCCGCGGCCCCTTGCGGGGACACAGCCAGCGAACACCTATGTGTTGTGCTCGGACTAGCATCATACCACTACAGGTTGTGGCGGCAAGAAAAATCGAAAAAAAATCAATCGGCCGCTTCCGCCCGGAAAAACCGCCCCAAAACGCCTCAGAACAGCGCCTCGCGCCGCTCCTGCGGTCCGAGAATCCACACCGCTCGGGTGATCCAAACCAGCGTGTCAGGGCCGGCCCGGTCGGCCAACGGAATGAGATCCTTGCCGGCAAGATGGATGCATCCCCGGGAATGAGGCCGCCCCAGGGTGGGCTCCTCGCCAAGACCGTGAAGGTAGATCAGGCGCCGTCGCGAATCGCACGCGCCGCCCCGGTTGCGCCCCGGTTCGAGCCCTTCCAGCCACAGGACGCGGTGAGCGATGGGCGCTTGGGGACAGCCCTGCCATACATAGCCCGTCAAACGGCGGCCTTTCAGGACCGCGCCGGGCGGCAGGCCCAGGCCGTGGACCGACGCGACGCGGTGGAGGCCAAGAGGGGTGCGGAACGAGCCTTCCTCCTGCCCCACGCCGAAGCGGGAGCTGGAAACCAGGCATGCCCCCGCCCAGCAGTAGTCGCGTCCGCCGGGGCCAGGGCCGGGAAAATCGGTTCGGACGAACCGGTGAAGCCGCTGGCGCGGGAGGCAGACGACCAGGAGGGTCCGCGGCGGCGGCGCGGCGGCGCGGCGGCAGGCGCGCCGGACTTCGGCCAACCCTTCGCGCAGGCGAAGCGCCCGGTCCGGACGGAGGTCGGCAAGCTCTCCGGGATAAGTCCGCGGCGGGGCCATCAGAGGTCTTTGACGAGGATTTTGGAGCGGCGGGCGGCGCGCAGATAGCGTTCCTTGCGCTCCTCGGGCAAATCGGTGAGCCGTCCCTCCCGAAAGCCGGCCTTTTCCTCGAAGTAGGCGTACGCCTGGGTCGAGAGGGCGATCAGCCGGGTAAAGCCGCATTCGCGGGCGAGGCGCTCCACATGGCGCAACAAGCGCCCCGCCACGCCTTGGTTCTCATGGGCCGGGTGGACGCACAGGCAGGCCACCTCGCCAAGCCGCAATTCCGGGTAAGGATGGAAGGCCACGCAGGCGATCGGCCGGCGGTCCGCTTCCATCACGAAGAAATCCTCGATCTGTCGCTCGATCTCGGCGCGCGTCCGGCGCATCAGCTCTTCCTTGCCCATGGCGGGCCGGATAAGTCGGTAGATGGCCGGGGCGTCCGCGCGCGCGGCGGGTCGGATTTTCTCATAGTCCGCGGTGCAGATCAGCGTGCCGATTCCTTCGGGCGAAAAGACCTCCGCCAGAAGGGCTTCCTCGAGAAGGCCGTTGATGATGTGAACGCGCGGGACGCCCGCCTTGCACGCCTCCACGGCGCAACACGCCTTGGGCCGGGCTTCTTCGGGCAGGAGAAGGCGGGCGTCGGCTTCCAACAGTTTCTCCAGCTCCTCGGCGGGAATGTGGCGGAGGAGCGTCTGGCCCGCGCGAAGCCCGTCGTAGGGCGTGACGTAGACGATTTTCACCGCGCTGAGAACCCGGGAGACGGCCACAGCGACCGCGTCGGAGTTCAGTCGCAGGACGCGGCCCTCGCCGTCGAAGCCCAAAGGCGGGAGCACGGGGATGATCTGATGATCCAGGAGGGAATGGAGCAGCGCGCCGTCCGCGCGCTCCACCCTGCCGGCGCGGCGGTAGTCCACGCCTTTGACAATCCCGATGGGGCGGGCGTGGAGGGCGTTGGGGACGGCGGCTCGCAGGCCCTGGGCGGAGAGGCCGCTGAGGATCTCGTGGGCCACCTGATTGGCCGCCCGAACGGCCAGTTCCAGAGTCGGTTCGTCAGCAGGGCCTGAGCCGTCCGCGTTCGACACCGTCCGCCCCTCGGCGGCGGCCAACCGGCGGATCTGCGCCGCCGCGCCATGGACGATAACGACCTTGATGTTGAGGGAGCGAAGCACGGCCACGTCGGTCAGGAGGGCCCGAAGGCGGCCCGCTTCGACCACCGCGCCGTCCAGGGCGATGACAAACGTGCGATCGCGAAACCGGGGCACGTACTGAAGAATGCCCCGAAGCTCGCTCGGTTTGATGGCTGCGATTTCCACTTGGCCTCGGCTGAGTTCCGCGCGGTTTTGACAAACCGCCGCTTCATTCAGGCCCTTCCGCAGAAGAAGAGCAACCGTTTTGTCTCTTCTTCCGCCGCGCCCCGGAAGCGGCGCGCTTCGAACCGGGATTCCCCAAGCCGCTTTTCCCCGACGCCCCCTGCCCTCTGCTCACGCCGCCGGCGAGCGGCAAGCCGCGCGGGTTGAGCGATATGCGCTTGATTGAAGCAAGAGGGCGCACGCACAATCGGCCCATGCTCAAAACAGGCATCCTGAATCCCGGGATCCTCTCCCTGTTGGCCCGGGTGCGACACACCAACACGCTGGTGATCGCGGACCGGGGCTTCCCTTTCTGGCCGACGATCGAAACGGTGGACATCTCGCTTGTGGACGACACGCCTAAAGTCCTGGACGTGCTTCGGGCAATCCGGCCGAACTTCGTCATCGGCCGCGCCTGGATGGCCGAGGAGTTCAAGCGGGAAAACGGCCAGGCTGTCCAGGAAGAGTTCCTGAAAGCCCTGGAGGGGGTTCCGGTGACCTTCGAGCCGCACACCGCCTTCAAGCAAAGGGTTCCAAACGCCATCGGGCTGATCCGGACCGGCGACACCATCCAATACGCCAACATGATTCTGGAATCAGCTTGAGCCCTCCGGGGCTCGGAAAAGGCTTCGGCGGCGCGCCCGCCGCCGGGGCTCAGGCCTGCCCCGCCCGCACGAGGCGGGCCGCGTAAGCGCCGTCCGCTTTGACCTCGGGCGGAAACAGCTCCCGGTCCCAATCAAGCCGGTACTCCGGATGGTCGGCCAGGAACGCCTCGACCACTTGCCGGTTTTCTTCCGGCTCCAGGCTGCAGGTGCTGTAGACCAGGACGCCGCCGGGGCGGACCGTGAGGGAGGCGCGGTGGAGCAGGCGCCGCTGAAGCGCGGCCAGCCGCTCGATCTCATCCGGGCGGACGCGCCACCGCAGGTCCACGCGCCGCCGAATGACGCCGGTGTTCGAGCAGGGAGCGTCCACCAGGGCGCGGTCGAACCAGCCGTCCGCAGGCTCTTCGCCTTCCGCCTCGTCGGGCAGCTCGCCCGCGACCACGCAACGGATTCCCAACCGGGCGCAGTTGGCCTCGATCAGCTTGACCCGTTCGGGAGAAACATCCAGGGCCAGGATGCGCCCGTCGTCGTCCATTTGCTGCGCGGCGAGGGTCGTCTTGCCGCCCGGCGCGGCGCAAAGATCCAGAATCCGCTCCTCGGGCTGCGGATCCAACGCCTTGACCGCCAACAGGGTGCTCGGATCCTGGATGTAAAACCAACCTTCCCGGTAGCTCTCCAGTTGCTCGATCGGCCGGGGAACTCGGACGAAAAAGAAAAGGTTTTCCGGAACCCAGTCCAACTGCCCGAAATCGTATTCCACGCCCTCCTCGCGCCACTTCTCGATCAGCTTCCAGGGCTTGGTCTTGAGCAGGTTGACCCTGGCGCACACCGGCGGCGGCTCGTTGTTCCAGGCCAGCAGCCGAAGCGTCTTTTCCCGCCCCCACCGCGCCGTCCATCGAT
>JAGHDA010000187.1 GCA_021160185.1 Verrucomicrobiota bacterium | reverse complement strand
CTACGTGGGCGACATCGCGCGGTTCGAGCTGGAAAGTTCGGACCCGGCCTGCCGCCCGCCTTACTGGCAGGCCAGATTGCGGACCAATCTGGGCCGCGCCGAGGCGCTGCGGATCGAAACCATCGCGGAGGTGGAAACGGGCCGATCCCCGTCCCTGGCCTCATGGCACGACGTCCCGATGCAGTGGTCCTCGAGGCAAAAACGGTGGTTCCTTGAACTGCCGCTTGCCGAGGAGGGCTGGTTCGAGGCCAAAGCCTATGCAATCGACGCCCGCGGCTGGCAGCGCTGGGTCGAGGGAGCGAACACAGGCATCTCCGTCCACCCCGCCCACTGTCGCTCGGCCAACACCATCTACTGCGCGTTCGTGCGGCTCTTCGGCAAAACGGCTCCGCTCCGCCGCGCCCAGCCCGACCCGCGCGCCCCGCACATCGCTCCTCTTGACGCGGAAGGCTACGCGGTCATCCCGCCTTCGGGAACGTTTCGGGACTTGATCCTGCGGCTGCCCCACATCATTGACCGGCTCGGCTGCCGCATCATTCACCTGCTTCCCATCCATCCCGCGCCTGCCACTTTCGCCCGGATGGGCCGACTGGGAAGCCCCTACGCCTGTTTGGACCTCTTTGCGGTGGATCCCGCCTTGGTCGAGTTCGATCGCAAGCGAACCGGTCTGGAGCAATTCCAGGAGTTGGCTGACGCTGTCCACGCCCGGGGAGCCCGGCTTTTCCTGGACATCGTGGTCAACCACACTGGCTGGGGCGCCAAGCTCTACGAAGAACGTCCGAAGTGGTTCGCTCGAAATCCGGATGGAACCTTCAAATCCCCCGGAGCATGGGGCGTGGAATGGGGCGATCTGGTGGAACTGCGCCACGACAATCCCGAGCTGCGTCGTTACATCGCCGAAGCTCTCCTTACGTGGCGACGCCGGGGCGTGGACGGCTTCCGCTGCGACGCTGGCTACATGGTTCCTCTGGACGCCTGGCGGTGCATCATCGCCCGCGTCCGCCGCGAATTTCCCGACACGGTCTTTCTCCTCGAAGGGCTCGGCGGCTCCTGGCAAATCACAGAAACGCTCCTGACCCGCGGCGGCATGCAATGGGCCTACTCGGAGCTTTTCCAGAACTACACCGGCGAAGAGACGGCGCGCTACCTTGACTACGCCCTTGCCCAAAGCCGGCGCGCCGGAATCTACGTTCATTACAGCGAAACCCACGACAACAATCGGCTCGCCGCCCGCGGCCGGGCCTGGTCGCTCTTGCGGAATCGACTGTGCGCCCTCGCCAGCGTGAACGGCGCGTTCGGCTTCACCTGCGGCGTGGAATGGCTGGCGGAGGAGAAAATCGACGTTCACGAGCTCACCGGCCTTGCCTGGGGCAACCCGGACAACATCGTGGAAGAGCTGGCGCGGCTGAATCGCCTCCTCAGCGAGCATCCTTGCTTCTTCGCTGACGCCGAGCTGCAGCGGCTTAGCCGCGAAACCTCCCCGGTTTACGCCCTTCGCCGGATCGCCGCCGGCGGCACAGACGGCGTTCTGGTCCTGATCAACACCGATCCCGACAAGGCCCATTCCATCGAATTGCCTCTTCAAGACCTCCGAATGCCAGGCGCGCCGACCGGAAGCCTTCCCGAGGCGTGGATCGATCTTTTGGGCCAACAACCGCCCTTGTGCCGCGTGGAATCTCCCGAAACCGCGCGCTTCGAGGTCCCCCCCGCCGGAGCCTATTGCCTTGCCAAGACGAATCGGCCGCGCGGGCTCGCGGGCAAAGCCTACCGACGTCGCAAAGCCCAGGAAGCCTTCCTGATTCGCCTCTTGAGCAAGCGCCGCCCGGCGGAGCGGCTGAGCGGTTTGTCCCTGGAAGAGCTTGCCCGGGAACTGGACGCCGCGCCCGAGCCGCTCCTGGCGGCCATAGCCGGCTTGGACGACGCTCCGGACTTGGACGCCGGCGAGGCCCTCGCCCAAGCCCGGGCGGCCTATCCGAAGCTGGTTCATTGGGACGAGGAGGACGTCCGGCGCACGACGCTGGTTCCGCCGGACCATTGGATTATCGCAATCCGCCCCTATCCTTTCCGTCTCCATTTTCGTCCGGCGGGCCAAGATCTTGCCCAGCACGCAGAATCGGTTCCCGTTCGCAACGGGCACGTCGGAGTCATCGCTCCGGAAAGGGATCTGCCTCGTCCGTCCCAGGCGGAGATTGAAATGGAACGCTACGAAGAGACGCTGCGCCGCGCGCGCGGCCGGCTCCTGTTGCTGCCCGCCGCTCCCCAAGCCGACTGCGAAAAAGAGCTGCCGCTTCGCGAAGGAACGGCCCTGCTCGCCAACGGCATCGGCGGCATGGCGCGGCCGGCGGTCGACTTCGGCCGGATTTACTCAAAGTACGATTGCCTGCTCGCAGCGAACCTGGACCCGCGCGTTCCGAGCGACCGCCATGTGTTCGTGAAGCGCGCCCGCCTCTGGCTTAACGCCGATGGTTTTGTGACGCCGCTAAACGCAACAAATCTGGCTGGTTTCCGGCCCGGGCCCCCGGCGCGATGGCGGTTCCGCGCCGCCGCCGGAGACGGGCGTGAAATCGAGCTTCTGGTCGAGGCGTCGATGCTCCCCGGCCGGAACGCAACGATCCTCGCTTTCCATCGCCCGGAACTCTCCAATCTTTCCGCCAAAACGCTGCCGCCGGAAGCCAACGTGAGCCTCACCGTCCGAGTCGACATCGAGGACCGCAACTTCCATCAGGAAACAAAACGAAACAAGGCCTCCGAACGCCACTTCGCCCGCTTTACCAAAACGCTTGAACAAAGCGCGGGCTTTGGGTTCACGCCGGCGCCGGAGCGGGCTCTCTATGTGTGCGCCGACAAAGGCGCCTACCACCCCCAGCCCGAATGGTGCGAAGGCATCTCCCATCCGGTGGAAGCAAGCAGAGGCCAGGAAGCCCGCGGGGACGCTTACAGCCCGGGATGGTTCGAAATTCCATTGGGTCAAGGCGAGACGGCGCGGCTGGCGCTTGTTGCCGAGCCTTCCGCCGGGACGCCGGGAGCCCTGGCAGCCTTGACGGCCGGGCTCTCTTCGCAAAATTCCCGGCCCGCCGAGGCGGAATCCGCCTCTTCTCAACCGGCGTTTCTCCGCCGCCTAGGAAAAGCCCTGGACGATTTCCTCGTCCGACGCGAGGACGCTCTTTCCGTCATTGCCGGATATCCCTGGTTTCTCGACTGGGGACGGGACGCCCTCATCGCCGCTCGCGGCCTGATCCGGGCGGGCAAGGTCCAGGCTGTCTGGCAAATTCTGCGCCTCTTCGCCCGGCATGAGGACCGCGGCACGCTTCCGAACGCCTTCTTCGGCGTCGACGCGTCCAACCGGGACACCAGCGACGCGCCGCTCTGGTTCGGCCTGGCCTGCGAGGAATTCGCCGAAGCGCTCCGGGAAGAAGCCCCCGGCGCTTGTTGGGAGCCCATCGCCCCTCACGGCCGTTCGCTTGCCGAAACGCTCCGCTCCATCGCCGTCCACTATCTTCGGGGCGCGCCGCATGGCGCGCGCATGGATCCGGAATCGGCCTTGGTCTGGAGCCCCGCCCACTTCACGTGGATGGACACCAATTTCCCCGCCTGCACCCCGCGGGAAGGGTATCCGGTTGAACTCCAAGCCCTTTGGATCCGACTCCTGCGCTATCTGGACCGGATCGGCGTCGAGCCGGAAGAGGAACCGTGGACGGCGCTGGCTCGCCAGGCGCAGGAAAGCTTCGAACGGCTCTTCTGGCTGGAAGAACATGGTTGGTACGCCGACCTGCTGGCCGCTGAACCGAATCGGCCCGCCGCCGCGGCTGTCCCGCGAAACGACCTCCGCCCCAACTGCCTGCTGCCTGTCGCTCTAGGGCTGGCCCGACCCGACCGAGCGCGGAGCGTCGTGGCGGCGGCCCGACGTTTCCTCCTCGTTCCCGGTGCGCTGCGCTCGTTGGCTCCCCTTCCGGTGGATCCGCCGCTGCCCATCCACGGCCCGGACGGCCGCCTCCTCAACGACCCCGCCCGTCCCTACCAAGGCCGGTATGAAGGCGACGAGGACACGCGACGCAAACCGGCTTATCACAACGGCACAGGGTGGGTCTGGTGGCTGCCGATCTTCTGCGAGGCCCTGGCGCAAAGCTGGGATTGCCGCCCCGAGGCTCTCGCCGCCGCTCGCGCCTACCTGGCAAGCCTCGATCCGCTCCTGCTCGGCGGATGCGTGGGCCATTTGCCGGAACTCGTGGACGGCGATGCGCCGCATCTCCAGCGAGGATGCGACGCCCAGGCGTGGAGCGCTTCAGAGTCCTTCCGTGTGGGCCGGCTCCTTCTGGAACAACCGCCCCCGCCGGGGGAATCCCCGGCTTGATCCGGTTCACTTGGCGCTTGCGGAACCGGACGCCGTCATGCGCTCGCGCAGCGTCTTCTCCTTTTCCGAGCTCCAGTAGCCGCAGTCCAACTCCAGAAAAACGCTCGTGTAAGGCAGGGTCATGTCCGTCTTGATCACCAAGATCCGGAACAGCTGCGCCGCTTCATCCAACCGCTTGATCAACTCTTCGTGAAGCATGGGCTCCACTCGGCGACCGCGAAGAAGCGTCTCGAGCTTCTGACGATAGGCTTCCACGCCCGGCGCCAGGTCTTCCCCAACCCAATCAAGCTCCTTGTCCAAATGAATGATCGGCTGAACATGCGAAGCCCGGTCCACGAATTCGAACACCTTGCGGAGAACTTCCGCTTGATCGCCCCCGGCGTAAACGACCTCGATCCCCGGCGCGGTCTGCGCCGGATAGGCTGAGTCGGCAATGACAATCCAATTCCGATGCCCATAGAGGGGCAACAATTCCTTCACTCGCGTTTCCCAGTTCATAGTCGGCTCTTTTCCGAAATCGGCGGGAGCGGCGGCAGGCCTTGCAGCGTTGCTCCGGCCTCCGCAGGCGCAGCCTGAGACCGAAATCAACAGAAGCGCCGCAAGCGCCCACAACCGCCCGGCCCGTTTCCACTCCAGCTTGAATCCCATGCTCATCGCCGCTTCGAGTCCTTCTTTCAACCGCCCGACGCGCCGCTCGGCAACCCCTGCCGCCGTTCACGCCAGCGCAATCTTCAGGCTTTGTCCGGCCGCGGCTTTCACTTCCCGCTCCAAAACGACCACTGTCCGGCCGTTTTGCCTCTCCAACCGAGCGGGCGCCGCGCGACCGTTGCATTTCACCTTAACGCTCGAGAATTTTCCGGGCAACGCCCCGAGCGCCACCGATTTCAGCCGCACCGCGCCCCATCGGACATGAAGCGCAGCCTGAGCCCGCCCCAAGGCCGCTTTTTGCTCGAACGTCCCCCAACCTTCCGGGGCGACAAACGCGGCCCGGAAGTTCTCCGGACTCAACCGCGGGGCGAACTCGATGCGTCCGCGGGGCCCGTGGCAGTTGAACCCGCAGGCCGCCTGGTAGGCCCCGTAACTGGCCATGGCCCGGGCGTAGTGGTCCGAACATTCGATTTCGTTGTAGGGATTCCGCAGCCGCGCGTCGTATCGATCGTGGATGGCCCGCGCCACGGCCAGGCCGTTCCGCAGGATGTCCGGCTGATCCATGCCTTCCCAAATCATGTGCGAGGCGGCCTGCCACTCGAAGCCGGTCATGCACTCATTGAAATACATGTACTGCCAATGTTTCTTGAAGTTCGGGTTCTGGCCTCCTTTCGGCCAGGTGCACATGACCAACCCCGCGTCCCCCGCCGCGGCATACCAGCGACCCCGCTTGAACTTCTTCCGGAACGCGCCGATGTCCGGCGCGAAGTTGTATTTCCACAAAGCCCGCAACGCGCTGAGCTGCTTGTCCCGATCAAACAAGCGGCCCAGCCCGACCCAGTGCGCCCAGGTCTGCCCGAAGATCTGGTCGATGTAGCAGCCCGGACCGACTCCGATAGCGTCTTTGTGCTTCGGATCTTCGATCTGGATAAAGTATTCGCCGTTGTAGAGCTCCAGGATGGACTTCGCCCCCTTCTCGGCGATGGCAGCGCATCGCTCGGCGAAGGCGTTGTCGCCGACTTCCCGCGCCATCGCCTCGCCCGCCCGAAGCGCAGCCAGGTAGAGCGAGGCCAGGAATGAAATTTTGCCGTGCCAGGCCGCGTCCAGCGTGTTGGGTTGGGGGCCTTCAACGATGCCGTTCCCGTTGCCGTCCTTTCGGATCATGTACTCGATGGCGAGCTTGATCTTCGGCCAGAGACGTCGCAGGAAGGCGTCGTCGTCGCTCATTTGATGCTCGCGCAGCGCGCCCAGGATGCGCCCGCATTGGCCGTCGTGGGCCGGCTCGTTGGCGCCGCGCAGGCCGGCCCGCATGCCGATGCCGCCGTCCGGATGCAAGGCGACGCCGAAATCGACCCGCTCGCGCTGGAGCCGCTCCAACTCGGGGAACAGCCTGCCCGGTCCCTGGGCGTAGTGCCACACATGGGTGCACGTTCCGGGACAGCATCCGATGCCTTCCCAAGCCCAGAATCGGCCGTCCGCAAAGCGGTAACAGGTCGCGGTGGCCAGCGTCGAGACATTGGCCAGGGTCCGATCCAAAAACCAGTAGGGCAAGGTGGAGTCGTACCATGTCTCGACCCAACGCCGGGTCTCGCCGGTCAACCGATCCCAGTGGCGCGCGACATACCGCGCCGCATCGAGGGCGGAGCGGAACCGGGTCGCGTAGTAATGGCCCACGCGCGCATTGCCGTTGCCGCGGCTGTAAAAGTTTGGGAAGCGCCAGGCAATAAAGGCGTCCACCACGGCGGAAGCGCCCGGCGCCAGGCGGACCTTCCGTTCCACCCGACCGATCAATCGCTTCGGGAAATCCGCGTCGGCACGCTCTCCGTCTTCGCCTTTCGTCCGGTCCGCCGCCGCATGATCGGCCGCGCCGCGAAACGCCAGGCACATGTCGCCGAAGTCGCGTTGGTCGACCAATGCGCCTTCCCCGGCCGGCCGATCCGAAAACACAATGCAATCCACGCCGATGTTGCCCCAACTGCCGCGCGCCTCGTCCACGATCTCGATCCGGGCTTTCTTGCCCTCATAAGCGCTCACAGGCAGCGATTGAAGCGTCATCCGGTTGCTGTTCTTGCCCGTGACCGAGGCCGCAAGCTTCCCCTCGACCAGCAGATTGACGCACGTGCGTCCCTTGTGCGCCCCGCCGCCCACGAACAAATTGATGTACCGCCGGCAAACAGTGAATTCTCGGCTGATCAGCCGGCCGGTCTTAGCGTCCTTGGCGGCAATCGAGCCGCCGGGCGCGCTCGCGTGGCTGTTGACCACGCGCTTCCCGTGGCCGCCCATATCTCCCTGATACGCAGGGGCTCGCTTGCGCTCGATCGGCCCCTTGCCGAACGCCTCGCCCTTGACCGTCCATCCTTCGTAATCCTCTTTCTCAAAGTCCTCAAAAATGATGTCTGGCCGGGCGCCCCCTTCATCCGGCTTGACCGGCTCCGCCGAGCAAACCAGGGCGGTCAGCCCCGGCGCGCGCGCGATGCGGTTGCACAGCCGGCCGGCGAACCGCTTGCGGCTGTCGATGCAAACGGCGTTCTCGAGCTCGCCGACCACCGCCGCCTCAACCGCCCGACCGCTTCGGTTGACAAGCTTGAAACTCATAATTGTGACGGGGAGCGACGAGTCGTCCAGGTTGAGGGGAATAAACGGGGAAAAGGCTTCAAGCTGAACTTCGATCGGACAGGCCGGATCGCGGTAGAAAACCCGTCCGATGGGATAGCGTCCCTCGAACGTCACATGGCGGAAGCCCGTTTGATCAAGCGGACGCTCCTCCTTGCCGATCCGTAGCTTGAACGCCTGATGAAACGGCTGGGTGACCGGCGCAGGGTACAAGTAATTCAACCCGCCGGTCAGAAACCCTCCAGCCGAAAGGCCTTCCGGCGGCTGAACCTCCCGCGGCAGAATCCCCGTCTGATCCCGGTTGAAGATATCCCAGAGCCACAAGCGCCCGTCGCCGGAAAGATAGACCGTGCCTGTAAAAAACCCGCCCGCCGGCATCCCGATATGACCGAGGGCCTCCGGATCCGAGTAGGTCTGTTTCTCGCCCCGCTCAAACAACGAGCGCACCCATTCCGGGCGAAGCTTCTTATCGGCGGGAATGGCTTCCAGGTAGTCGTTCGCCTCGAAGGGACCGGCCATGACCGGCATCTTGCCCAACGCCACCCCCCCTGCGGCGAGGCCGGAAATTTTCAGGAACTCCCGGCGGGGCAAGCTCTGCATCGCCTTGTGGGCCTTCTTCAATCGTTCCTTGCCGGGACAACAGAAGCCTTCCTCGCAAAAGTCCCGCCCTTTGTCACTGGGATTCGACTCTTGAACGCTCATAACTCGCCTTTCCTGAATCGCGAAAACGCTAAGGGCCTTCCCCGCCAGCAGCTTGCCCGCAATGCGCGTCAAACCCCCGCCTGCTGAACCAAACGGATGCCCTGCGCCCTACAATCTTGCGCCGATCCCCGGTTCAGATTCAACCCCGGAGAGCTCTCCCCCGAGCCTCAGTCCAGCGGCTTGTAATGCAAGTGGCGATAGCGCTCATAAATCCAGCGGAAATCCGGATTTTCCCGCAGATTGCCGCCTTTCCAGTAGAAGCTGTCCTGGCCGGCGGCGGACTTGCGGGCCGCCTCGATCGTCGTCTGCTCCACCCACCGGTGCAGCACCACATGCCCGTCCGCAAACCCCACCGTGCTCGCATCCCCATGGAAGATAGCAAACGGATCCACCCATCCTAGCGGATTGACGTCCAACGCCCACGTCCCGTGGTTGTAACCGCGCGAGTCAGCCTCCTCCAAAAACACCGTCGCCATCGAGGCCGAGTCGATACTCGACATTTTTTTGTAGGGCGACACGCCGCGCCAGATGCCTCCGTTCATCCCGTCCGTCTTCGAGTAGCTGTCCCAGGCCCAGCCCCTGCCCGGCAGCAAGCGCTTGCTCCGCAGATCTCCGGGACAATGATAGGAGCCGGGCGCCGGCACATAGGCGTAGAGCGGAGAGTCCTTGATCCCCTGCTCCACGCGGCGGACCGCCTCGTCCATCGGCGTGCCTGTAGGGATATTCGGACCGGGTTTGGGTCCGATCCAGAATCCCCCGGCATAGAGCTGGGGCATGCCGTTTTCCGAGGTATAAAGCAAGCGGCCGCCATTGTCGTCGGCGTACATCATCCACCCGAGCGTGAGCTGCCGCACATTGCCCATGCACGCCGCCCCGGTGGCTTTGAGCTTAGCCCTGGAAAGAGCCGGAAGCAGCATGCCGGCCAGGATCGCTATGATGGCGATCACCACCAACAACTCGATCAGCGTAAAGCCTGCCGCGGTCTTCCTTGGCAGACTTTGGCTCGCGAACGGAGTCTTTCCGCAACGAATTTTCATTCTGGATCCTCCTTTCCGGACTTTGGGCTTCTCTAAATTAGGCCTTAGTTATCTCTTTACGAAAGTCCAACTTCCGTTGGTTTCCGCTGGTTTCCAAATGTTTCGGCTTCGTGTTCGTTTCTACCTTTCTTGATCGGGATTGTCATTGAATTTTTGCGTCTTTTTAGTAAGGTTTTGCGAACGCAGATTCATGAGCCGGCGAAGCGCAAAACCTGCCGCGCGCAGAAAACGATGGGCAGTCGGAGAACATTGAAGCGGGTCGCGTTGCTGATCGAGTCTTCCCGAGCCTACGGGCGGGGCTTGCTGCAGGGCATCGCGCGCTACATCCGCATTCACGGCAACTGGTCGATTTTCTACCAGGAATGCCGCCTGGGCGACCTGCCCGAATGGCTGGGAGAATGGCAAGGGGACGGAATTATCGCTCGGGTGGAGAATCGCCGCATGGCCGAGGCCATCCGTCGCAAGGGCCTGCCGGCCGTGGATGTGCGCGGCCTGCTGCCCGATCTGGGGCTGCCGGTGGTGGACGCCGACAACGCCGCCATTGTGCGCGCGGCCATGGAACTGTTCCTTCGCCGCGGCTTCAAACAAGTGGCCTTCTGCGGCTTCGCCGGAGCGGATTATTCGGACACGCGCTCCCGCTGCATGGAACATGAAGCCAAGGCCGCAGGGCTTCCTTGCCACATTTACAGCTCTTCCTCCCCGGTCTTCCAATCGGATTCGGAGACAGCTTCCGGCACTTTTGAGTACGAGCAGCAGGGGTTGGTCTACGAACCGGATTTGGAGCAATGGCTGCTGCGGACGCCCAAGCCGATCGGCCTGCTGGCCTGCAACGACATTCGCGGACAGCAAGTGCTCAACGCCTGCCGCCGCCTCAATCTGGCCGTGCCGGACCAGGTGGCTGTGCTCGGGGTGGACAACGACCGGATCCTCTGCGAGCTTTCCTCCCCGCCGTTGAGCAGCATCGAGCCCGACACTCTCCGAACCGGCTATGAAGCCGCCGTCCTCTTGGACAAGATGATGACGGGCGCCAAAGCGCCCGAACGCCGCTTGCTCATTCCGCCGATTCGCGTGGTTGAGCGGCGCTCCACCGACGTGTTGGCCGTGGACGACCCCCAGGTGGCCGCCGCGCTTCGGTTCATCCGGGAGCGCGCCGCAGAGGACATTTCCGTTGAGGAAGTCGCCCGCAAGGCGGGATTCTCCCGCCGGCTTCTGGAACGCCGTTTCCGGACCTATGTGGGGCATACGCCCAAGGCCGAGCTGCTGCGCGTCCGCCTGGAGCGCGCCAAATCCCTTCTCCTTCACACCAATCTCACTCTGGGCGCGATCGCCGAGAAATGCGGCTTCAGGCACACCGAATACTTCCACGCCGTGTTCAAGCGGAAAACCGGGGCCACCCCCGCGCACTTCCGCGCTCAAGGCAGGCTCTGACTTCAAGACGCCCCGATCACGGAGGCGAAGGCCCGAAATGTTTGCAATCGACGCCGGGCGCTTTGACAAACCGGGGACGCTCGCCCAAGATGCCGCTCATGCGAGGCAAGGCCGCTCCCGTCGCCCCTCAGACAACGGCTGACTTCGCCGGCGCGGCTCTCCGCGGCGGCCGCGCTCCTGTTTTCCCCCGCCTTCTTCATCGGTATGGCTGAAAAGCCCGCCTTCCAATTCCTGCCGCCTGAAAACGCGCCCTCTCCAGGAGAGCGCGCGGAAGCCGCGCGGCGCGAACAGCTTCCTCTCTGGCCTCCGGAACCGCTCATCTCCTTCCTGGGATGGCTGTTCCTTTCCATCGCTCTGGCAAGCCTGCTCCGGCTGGGCGTGGAAACCTTCTTCAAAGCCGAAAACAAGGCCGCTTCGGGCACGCTGGGCACGCTGAGCGGGACGCTGGCGTTTCATCTCCTGGTGTTGGGAGGCATCTTCCGGGCCCTGCGAAGCGCAAGGCTGAGCTGGTCCCAAGCCTTCGGCGACTGGCGCCGCCGATTCGGGCGGACCACGCTCCTGGGCTGCTTGCTGGGCGTGTTTCTGATCGGCGTCAACATTCCCCTGATGTTGCTTGTTCGGACGACGCTGGAAAGCCTCTCAGTGCCGGTTCACGTCCAGGAAGCCATCCAAATCGTCCAGACGGCCCCTTCGCTGAGCGCCAAGATCGCCATCGGGTTCATGGCCGTCCTCGCCGCCCCGGTGATGGAAGAGCTGCTCTTTCGGGGCGTGCTCTACGCCGGCCTGCGCGACGCGGGCCATCCGCAAAAAGCGCTCTGGGGCTCAGCCATCCTGTTCGCGCTTTCCCATTCGAACACGCTGACCTTTCTGCCCCTGACCGTGTTCGGCGTTATCCAGGCCCTGGCGTTCGAGCGGTTTCGCAATCTCTGGCCTTGCATCGCCGCGCACGCCCTCTTCAATCTGTTTAACTTCACGATGGCCTTGCAGGCCGCCTCGGGATCCTGACGCGCCGCCGATGAAAGAAGACGAACTGATCCAACGATTGACAGCCGGCGCCCCCGCAAACAAGCGCTTGCGGCTGGGGCCCGGAGACGATTGCGCGGTGTTGGACTGCGACGCGCCGGGCCTGTGGGAACTGTTCAAGACCGACGCCGTGGTTGAAGGCGTTCACTTCGAGCCTGACGCCGATCCGGGGCTGGTGGGGCGCAAGGCCTTGGCGCGGTGCCTGAGCGACATTGCTGCGATGGGCGGGACGCCTTCGGCGGCGCTCGTCACGCTGGGGCTTCCTAGCCCTCCCGACACGGCGCGGCTCGAGGCCCTTTACCGCGGCCTCTACGCCCTGGCCCGCGAATACGAAGTGGCCGTCGCCGGCGGCGAGACAGTCGCCGGAGCCGGACGGCTGTTTCTCTCGGTGGCGGCGCTTGGGTTTGTAGAGAAAGAGCGATGCGTCCTCCGCCGGGGCGCGCGGCCGGGCGACGCCCTTTTCGTAACGGGCGAGCTGGGCGGCTCCATCGCGGGCAAGCATCTGACCTTCGAACCGCGCGTGCGCGAGGCGCGATGGCTGACCAACCGCTTCGCCCTCCACGCGATGATGGACCTAAGCGACGGGCTGGCTTCAGATCTGCCCCGGCTCCTGCGCGCCTCCGGCGTCGGGGCCGAATTGTTTGCCGAGGCCCTTCCCCTCAGCCGCGCGGCCAAGGTCCGCTTTCGCTCCGGGGCGACTCGCAAACGGCCCCTGGAAGCCGCCCTCACCGACGGAGAAGACTACGAACTGCTCTTCGCCGTCGCCTCCAAAGACGCCGTGCCGCTCCTGGACGCATGGAAGGAAGCCTTTCCGGAGACGCGCCTCTCCTGCATAGGGAAGATCACTTCTGGCGGCGGCATGACGATCCGAGAGCGCAAGAGTGTGAGGCGGATGGAGCTGAATGGATACGATCATCTCACACAGTCCTGAGGAAACCCTCGCCGTGGGCCGCCGATGGGGCGCGGAATTGCCTCGGGGAGCGGTGGTCGCCCTGGTCGGCGAACTCGGCTCGGGCAAAACCGTTCTGGTCCGCGGGCTTGCCCAAGGCGCCGGCTTCCAAGGACTGGCGCATTCGCCGACGTTCACGCTGGCGCATGAATACCGCGGCGGCCGCCTCCCGGTCATCCACCTGGACTTGTACCGGCTTGAAGGCCCCGAGGCCGTCGAAGCGGCGGGTCTCGCGGAGTGTCTTCTCGCCCCGGAAGGAATCACGGCGGTGGAATGGGCGGAGCGCTGGTTCGGCGCGGCCCCGCCTCCGGAAGGCCCGCCGCCGGCCCTCCGGCCGCCGCTGCTTCGATGGACCCTCATCGAGTCGCCCTCGCCGACGAAACGAATCATACGCTATGAGGATTTTAGCTCTTGAATTCTCCTCCGAACGGCGCAGCGCCGCCGCGCAAGACCCCTCGGGACGCGCAGCGGAGGCGACCGAATCTCCCAACCGCAAGAAGGATCCCTTCGCCCTCATCCAGGAAGCCTTGAGCGCGGCGGGGCTTGCCCCGGACCAAATCGACGCCGTGGCGGTCGGCTTGGGGCCGGGCAGCTACACTGGCATTCGCGCCGCGCTCGCCGTCGCGCAGGGTTGGAGCCTGGCCCGGGGCGCGGCGATCATCCCGGTTTCCACCGTGGAGGCGCTGGTCCGCCGGCTCGCTGACCAAGGGTTCGAAGGCCGGGTCCGGATTGTCATTGACGCCCAACGCCGAGAGTTCTACGCGGCCGACTTCAGAATCGCGGGCGGGAAGACCGAAACCCTTGCCCCGCTGCGGCTGCTGAGCAAAGCCGAAGCGGAAAGCCGCCCTTCTGGAACCGCGCTTGCCGGCCCGGGCGCTTCGCGCTTCTTCCCCGGAGCGCTGGATGTTTATCCCCTCGCTTCCACAACGGCCGCCCTGGCGGCGGCTCATCCGCGTCCCGCTCCGCCCGAAAGCCTCCAGCCGGTTTACCTCCGGCAGACGGCCTTCAAAAAAGCGCCTCCTCCGCGCCGAGCGGGAGGAGGCTGTTCGGACTAAAGCGGCTCCCCGCCGGCGCGCGCGGCGCGCCTCCGGCTCAGCCGTTGAGCGTCCAACCGGGACGATACTTTCGACCTAGTAGTTTGTTGGCCTCGGGAATGTTGGTCACGCGCCCCGCTGCGCCGTCGTACTGGAGCTTCTTCCCCACCCGATAGGCGACCAGCCCGAGATTCATCATCTCGATCATCTTGCCGGCGTAATCGAAATTGCAGGAGGTCTTCAGGTCGGTCTTGCAGGCGTTGATCCATTGGCCCTGGAAACTGCCCATGGGCGGGATCAACTCCTCCTTGCTGCGCCGCTTGTAGTAGGTCATGTCGGCGCGGTCGTTGATCGGATAGAGGGCGCGGTTGCGGAAATCGGCGATGACATAACCCTTGTTGCCCTCGAAGAGAGCCCCGTGGCCGATCTTGGTCAGGTCGATGAACCGCGCAGGCGACTCAGGCATGGCTCCCCCCTGATACCAGGAAACAAGGACAGCCGGACGCCAAGCGTTGGCGGGGATCTCGAAATGAGCCTCGAACTTGACCGGCGTCACGTCAGGGTTGAACGGGTCGCCTTTGGCCTCGGCGGAAACAGGCAGATCCGCGTCGAGGGCATTCCAAGCCAAATCCATGGTGTGGCTGCCCATGTCGCCCACCTGGCCGGTCCCAAAGTCCCAGTACATGTTCCAATGCAGGCAGTTCGCGCCCGGCCCGCCGCTGAAGTATTCAGGGTTGTAAGGATGATACGGAGACGGCCCGAGCCAGAGATCGTAATGGAGATAAGGGGGCGGCTCGCCCTTGGCCGGCAGATAGCCCGGCTTGGGAATCCGGCGATTGCCCCATGCGCTCACGCGCTCGAGCGCGCCCACCACGCCGTCCAGGATCCACTCCCGAACGCGATTGAAATTCTGGTAGGCATGCCGTTGGGTGCCGACCTGGGTGGCCAGTTTATGGCGATTTTTCAGATAGGTGGCGCG
>JAGHDA010000276.1 GCA_021160185.1 Verrucomicrobiota bacterium | reverse complement strand
GTACACCTTGGAATCGCCTCCCAGGTCCAATTCCTTCAACAACCCGCCCTCGACCAGGAGCGGAAGCGTCCGGTAAACCGTGGCCCGGGAAATGGAAGGATCCTTCGCGCGCGCCAGTTGAAGAAGCTGCTCGGCGGTGAAATGTTCCGTGGTGCCCAAAATGGCCTCAATGATGGCTTGCCGCTGAGCCGTCCGTCTCAGCCCCCGCTCGGCGAGATAAGCCATGAACCGCGCTTTCGCCTCTTCTTTTTCAACTACCGGCATGCGGCCAACATATTGTCCCGGCGAGTCCGGCTCGTCAACTGACCCGCCGGATCAGCTCAAGGAATCTGGCGGAGAAGCTCCCGGGCCGCTTTGAAGTCAGGCGCAAGCTCCAGCGCGCGGGCGGCGGCGGCGCGCGCCGCGTCCAAGCGCCCCAGGCCGATAAGGATAGTGGCGCGGGCGTAGGGAATGCGGGGATCCTTGGGCGCCAACGTTTCGGCCCGCTCGAGGGCGTTCAACGCGCCTTCCGGATCGCCCGCCTGATTGCGAGCCAAGCCCAGGTTGTACCAGGCGCGCGCGTGGCGGGGATCCAGCTTGACGGCTTCCTCCAATGTCTCGAGGGCTTTTTTCAAATCGCCCGCTTCATTCCAGGCCAGCGCCAGACGATACCGGGCTTCCGGATCGTTCGGAGCCAACCGGCAGGCGGCCTGCATCTGGATCAAGGCGTCCTGGGGGCGGCCCGCCATGCTGTAAAGCACGGCCAACTCATGCCGGAAAGCCGCCGAGTAGCGATCCCAGCGCACAGCCGTCTCCGCGTCTTCGATCGCCGCGTCCACCTTGCCGCGCCCAAGCCGGAACACCGCCCGCTGAAGGCGGCCGCCGGGATGGTCGGCGTTGAACGCCAGCATATGGCTCAACTCCCGTCCGGCGCGGCTTTCCAAATCCAGTTGGCGGCGCAACGCCCACGCGGCGGCCGTTCGCACGTTCCGGGAGGAGTCCTCCAACCGTCGCTCCAAAGCGCGGCGCGCCGAAGGCGAAGCCTCCAACACGGGCTCCAAGGCAAAGGCGGCCTTTTCCCGCGGCAAAGGATGGGGATCGGCGAGCAGATTGGTCAGGGCGGCTTGAACCTTGGGGTCGTCCACCCATGCGCCCAGCAAGGAAGCAAGGGAAGCCCGCCAGTAAGGAATCTCCTCTTCGGCCAACATCTCCAGGAGCCCGTCCTTGGCGGCGTCCTCGCCGCGCCGGGCCCGGGCGATCCATTGGGCTCGGGTCCGCGTTCGCCGCTTCATCTTCTCGCCATACCATTTGGCGCACCACTCCAGGGCCCAATCCGCGTCCTTGTCCTGATGGCAACGGTTGCAGGCGTTGGGAACGCCGAATTGCTTGGTGAGCAACGGGTCGGGAATAGTGAAGCCGTGGTCGTGCCGGGGATGGCGCGCCATGTAGACGGTGATCGGCATGTGGCAATCGCGACAGTCGTCGCCTTCCTCGCCTTTTTTGTGGAAGCTGTGGGCCTCAGGCTGGATCGCCGGCGCGTTGGTCCAACTGCCGTTGTGGCACAGGAGGCAAAGGTCGTTCCCTTCCAGGCGCGGGCGGGCGCGGTGGGAATCGTGGCAGTCCATGCAACGGACGCCGGCATGCTGCATCTTGCTGCCGAGGAAAGCCGCGAACTCGTAGTCCTCCTCGTGAACCTGGCCGTCCGGGTAGTAAATCTCCGAATCGTCCACGATGAGGAGGCTGTAGTGGTCGAAGAAGGAATCGCCGGGACGGAAGTCGCCGGTGAGATCGCCGCGCCGGGCGTGGCAGGAGCCGCAGACTGCGAACATCTGGTTGGTCGTAAGCGGCTTGAGGGTCGGATCCTTGCCTTCCGCGCCTTCGTCCGGGTGCGCCCGCTGCCACACCACGTGGTCCTTCATCGGCCCGTGGCAGGATTCGCAGCCCACGCCCATCTCCGCCATCGCGGTCCGGTAGCTGTCGCTCGATTCCTCGTAATTCTTCCGCAGCCGGGTGTTGTGGCAATAGGCGCACATGCTGTTCCAGTTCATTCCCCGCCCCGTCCAGTGGCCCCACTCGCCCGGCTTGCGATCCTCGTTCTCGTACACGTCGAACCACTCATTCCGATGCGGGTCGTAAGCGATTTCGGTGACCTGGAGGCGGCCGCCCGGCCGAGGAATAAGAAACTGGCGCAACGGATCGTTGCCGATCACGCGGACCACCTGATAGGGCTCGCGGTTGCTCTCGAAGCCGAGAGTGACCACCTCGAAGCGCCCCTCCCGAACCCGCGCTTCGCTCCACTGAGTGCCGTGGCGAAAACGCCGGGGCGGATCAAAGGCGCGGCGATCCTGAACCGGATTCACCAGCCGCTCGGCCAAGCCGTGATTCGAATTGCGCCAGGGATCGGTTTCCTCCTCGTGGCATTCGGCGCAAGAAGCCGATCCGGCGTACCTGGCGAAAACGGCCTCCTGCTCCTCGACGATCGGCGAAGGCCTCCCGCCCTTGCCGCCCGGCCGCGCCGGCGCGGCCCGCCGCGCCCGCCAAACCGCCGCAGCGGCGATCAAAGCGCCGACCGCCAGAAGCCAACCCAACCGCTTGAAACCGCCCCGCGCCCGCGGCAAAGAGCTTCCGCCGCCGCTCTCCGTCCGATCGCCTTCCCGTTGTCGCTTGCGTCCCGGTTTCCCCGACATCAGCCCTGCGTCTCCTCCGGTTTTGCCTCTCCGCTCTTCCCGCTCTCTTCCGCCGCGGCTCCGCCCGCCTTCGGCCGCGAAGGCGCCGCCGGCAGCCACACAGCCGCCTCAAGCCCGCGGGGCCGGCGGTTCCGACATCGCACCCGGCCGCCGCAGGCTTCCACGCATTGCTTAACGATCGCCAGGCCCAAGCCGACCCCGCCGGCGCCCCGATCGCGCGAGGGTTCCACACGGTAAAAGGGATCAAACACTCGCTCCAAATCCTTCTCGGGAATGCCCGGTCCCTGATCTCCGACAACCAGAAGCACTCCGCCCTCCCGGCGATCGGCCGAGACGGTGATCGGCCCGGCGTCGCCCGCGTAACGCACGGCGTTGCGGATCAGATTGGCCACGCTTCGGGCCGTCAGCTCCCGGTTGGCCAAAACCCAAGCGTCCTCGGGCATGCTCACCTGGATGGAGACCCCTTGTTTGCCCTCGCGCCGCGCCGCCTCCTCGACCACTTCCTTAAGGTTGATCGGCTCCATTCGGAGGCTTTCCTTGGCCAACCAGGCCCGCGCGAAGGTCAGGATTTCCTGGGCCAAGGCGGACATCGCCTCGATTTCCTCCTTCACATCCTCGACATAGGAAAGCTTGGAAGCGTCCACTTTCTTCTCCAACACGCCCAGGGCCATCTGCATCCGTGCCAGGGGGGAGAACAGCTCATGGGCGATGTCGCCAAGAAAGCGTTGTTGCCCGGCGATGTATTCCCGAAGCCGCGCCGTCATCCGGTTGATCGCGACCGCCAGCCGCCCCAACTCGTCCCGGCGGCGCAGGTCGATTTCCACATCAAACCGACCTTCGGCGATCCGTTCGGCCGCGCGCGTGAGCTCCCGAATCGATCCGGTGAGACCGCGCACCATAGGGAGCCAGAAAAGCACCGAAAGAACCACTATGACTCCTCCCAGCAGCAGCCATGGGGCGGGATCGGCGAAGAACATCCCGCCCCAGCTCGAAGCCATTGCGAGCAAAACCAGCCCGCCGGCGCCGGCCTGGGGCGGTCTGCGGCGAAGGCGCACGCCCACCCAGTAGCCGGGCGGATCTTCCGTCCGCACCAGAAACGGCGCCATTCGCGGCGGCTCTTCCCATATCCGCGGAAGAGGGCCCGGAGGCGGCGCGGCCAAGCCGGGCTCGGAAGCCGCGCGTTCGCGCCACGGCGGCCCTTGGCCCCTGACGCGACGCCTCTCGGGCCGCGCCAGAACCCGCAGCCGCCGACGCACCTGCTCCGGCAGAACCACCGGCTCGCCCGCGGCTTGCGTCCCGTCGAGGCGGAACAGATAAAACTTCACCCCGTATGCTTTCGAGAAGCGCTCCAGGACTTCTTCCCATTGTGTTCTGGGAGCTTCCGCCAGCGTGGCGGCCAGCAATTGACGCACCGCAAGCAACTGTTCGTTGGTGTGGCCAAGAAGAATCGAATCCAGGCCGAGACGGAATTCGAGGCTTAGAAAGGCGTACACCAGCGCCGCGACCATCAGCAGGTTGAGGAAGAACCAGGCCAGAATGCGCGCCAGCAAAGGAATTCTCAGGCCTCTCCTTCGAGGCGCGTCGCTCCGAAGCGGCTCAGCCATTGCGCGGCTCCTCCATCATGTAGCCCACGGCGCGGATGGTGC
>JAGHDA010000331.1 GCA_021160185.1 Verrucomicrobiota bacterium | reverse complement strand
GAATTGGGGCAGGGCGCGGATGGCGCGGAACCGCGGATCCGCGGCCGCGAGGCTGCGGAGATCGTTGGTGGCGGCGTTGGGATTTTCCTCGAGCCGGCGGGCGTTGAGGGCCATGCAGGTTTGGAGGGATTGGAGGGCTTCGTTGGTTTTGCCTCCGGCTAATTGCGCTCCGGCCAGGTCGTACCAGAGTTCCGGCGTGCCGGGCATTAAAGCGACCAGCTTGCGCAGGGCCGGTTCGGCGCTGGCGTAGCGGTTCATTTGAACGAGGGCGTTGGCCGCCGCCAGGAGGGCCGCCGGCGGGACGTTGGAGGAGGCGATCAGGCGCTCGAGGATTTGGGCGGCCTCATTTGTGCGCCCGCTTTGGAGGCAGGCGACGGCCAATCCCAGAGCCGCCTGGGCGTTGGTGATGAGGCTGCGGGCGGTTTGGGCGTTGGAGAGGGCCGCGCGGGCGGCGGCGGCCTTGCCGAGGTTTTCGCGGAACTGACGGAGTTGCACCACCACGTTGGCGAGGAAGTCGTTTTCCGGATCGAAGCGGAAGGCGGTTTCGGCCACGCGCAGCGCGTCGTCCATCCGTCCCATCAGGGCCAGGAGGTTCACGTATCGGGAGACCGTTTCCGGACTGTAGGGGCAGAAGGCGAAGGCCTGTTTGAAGGCAAAATCCGCTTCCCGGAGCATGCGGGCCCGCTCCACGGTGTTGGTCACGTGGTTTGCGCGCCAGGCGTAAAGGCCGGCGATGGAGTTGCGCAGCTTGCTGAAGGCTTTCTGGGCGTCGTTGTCCCGGACGAACTTCGGATCCCCCTTGTAGCCCCTCAGATCGCCCCGACGGTAGACGCGCTCGGCGAAGTCGCAGATTTCCTTGACCGGCGTGTCGTAGGTGATCCAGTTGCCGCAAAGCCGCTCCGAGTAGCGCGACCAGAACTCATGGTCTTTGCGGACCATCTCCTCCGTGATTTCCCGGACCGGATGGCGGTTGAGCTTCATGATGATCCCGTACGGGGTCATGTAAGGGTACATCCAGTCCAACGGGAAGCTTTCCTCTACGAAGAACTCATGGTCCGGGTTGCGGCCGAAGATCACCTTGGTCAGGAGCCCGTTGATGGCCATCACTGCCGTCTGGCCGGCGACCTGGACATGGCCGCTGTCGTCGATATTGATGACCTCGCCCGGCTTGAGCTGCTTGGGCTCGTCCGGATGGCGAAGGTCATGAAGGTAGCGCTTCTGGGCGTCGTCCACGTAGGTTTGAAAAGCCAAGCTCAGGTCCTCGTTCGAGGGCGTGTAAATCTCCTTCTTGGGGTAGACACCTTCCCGCCGCCGGCGCTCTTCCACCTTGCGGCCGAAGTCCATCAGCAGCCGGTCCAACGGCGCGACGATGTTGGTGAGTCCGGCGATCATCTTGGCAAGCCCTCGCCGGCGGATCTGTTCGCCTTTCTGCGCCCGCTCGCGCGTCTTTTCATCCAGGGCCAAGTTGCTGAGGCACATGATCATATCGCGGAAGAAAGGTGGGTCGATCTGGGCGCTGCGGTTGTAATGGGCGCGGATGTAGTTCAGGTAGGTGCCGTCGGCCAAGGCGTTCTGGGTAATGATGTAAACGTCCCGCCGGTCGAAATCCGGATCGCGCCGCTGCGAAGGCTTGATGAAGCTTTCGCAGAAGATCATGTAGGTGGGGCAAAACCGGCCCGGATCCGTGCCGCCGAACAAAATCGCGTCTTTGGTCATGTCCGGATACAGCTCGAAGGGCGGATGGAACATGTCGTGCCCGAACCAGAAGCCGAAGAGGTGGCCGCGCTGCTCGTTTTTCGCCCAGTGGGCGACCACCGAATAGGCGGGGATAAGGGCGAACATGACCAGAAACACCCGCGCGTGGACTTCCTCCCGGTGAAGCAGGACGAAGGCGGTGAAGGCGGCCGTCAGGAGCAGCACGAAGGCCGCGGCCAGGATGGCGTGTGTAGGCGGGGTGAAGTAGGGATGAAAAACGGTGTTCCAAAAGCCTTTCCACAGCGCGACCGGGCCCGCCCCGCCTTCGAGCGGATCGCCGTAGGCTTCGTTGATGGTGGACGCTAGGGAGAAGAGCGCCAGCGCCACCGCCGCCGCGCCGCCCGTGAGGATGTATTCCCGGAACTGGCGGTAGCGATGGAGCAGGAGGCCGCTGAGCAACGCCAGACCCAGCCCTGAAAACATGGCGATGAACACGTGCGAAGCGGTGAAAAACACCTTGGTCAGCTCTTGGCTTTGCCGATCCGGATTGGGGTTGAGGAGGATGAGCAGGAGGAACGCCAGGCAGGCGTAGATGGCCGTGTTGCCGATGATCCACGCGCGCTCGCGCTTGCCCATGCGCTTGAGAAACGCGAACGGGAGCAGAGCAAGCAGGAGGAAGACGATGTGGAACTCCTCCACCGCCCCGCTGAAGTACATCCAGAGCTGCCTGCCGAAGCGCAGCGGATCCCCGAAGACGTCCGTGGGGGAGATGCGTTCATACTGGCCCCGGGTGATTGCGTGGAGGAAGCCGTCGAAGGTGCGCGGGTACGCCCAGTTCATCGGCGGATTAGTGGAGGAAAAGACCGGCAGAAGGAAATAGAAGGACGCCCCGACCAGCCACAAGGCCAGCGCTATCAGGCCGGTTCGCCATTCTGTCAGAAGCGCCCCGGTTCGAAGCGTGAGCCAGGCGCAGGCCGCCGCCGAGCCCAGCCCCACCAGGTGGAAAAGGACCAACATCGGCCGGTTGTCCGCAAAAAAGTGGGTGATGCCGAGCAGATTGGAAAGCATCATCGCGATCCAGACGAAGGTGTTCAGGAAGAACGCGTCCCGGCCCAGCGCCCTGTCGCGGGCGGCCGCCAAGACTTCGATTCCGATCGCCGCCACGATGAGCGTTTGGTGGTTGTTGAAGCAGACGCCAAAAAGAAACGCGGCCAGGTAAAGGTGTTTTTTTTGCTCAGGGTAGTAGACCCAGTGGAGGAGGCAGACCAGCACGCCCATCAGCGAAAGCACGCTGAGGGTGTACACCTCCACAATCACCGCCTGGCTCCACATGAACCCGTTGAATCCGATCAGCAGCGCGGAGACGATTCCGGCCATCATTCCGATCGCCTTTTTCCGCGCTTCGTCCAGGTCGGCGAACCAATCGACGCTTTCCAGGAGCGTTCCGCTAAGCCGGGACACCATCAACCCCAGGATGCCGTTGGCGAGGGCGGCGGCGACGGCGGAGGAGATCGCCACCCTGAAGGCCACGTTGGAGAAGGGGATGAGCACGGTAAAGAGCCAGGAATAAAGCGTCCAGATCGGGTACCCCGGGGCGTGCGGCACCCCCAGGTAATACGAGGCGGTGGCCAGTTCTCCGCAATCCTCGAGCGTCAGATCAGGCGCCAAGGTCCACAGGTAAGCAAGGAGTGTGACCGCGCCGGTCAAGGCGAACGCCCACCAGTCGATCCGTCGAAACAGAGGCGGCCGCGCGCTCGGCTCGCCCCATATCTTCCGCCAAAATCTCGCCAGCTTGTTCCCGGGCGTTGGGGGAGGCTCGGCGGACGGTTCAGCTTGGGGGGACGGCGATTGTCCCTGGCTTGGAGTCAGGGCGGATTCTGCAACGACGGGTTTTCCGGCGCGCCGCGCGCGTGCGGAGCTTTTTGATCGGCTGCGCCTGTATTTCTCTTTGGCCATAGAGGATTCCGGCTCCGTTCGCCGCTGTCTCCCGTTTTCGACGAACGGCTTACTTCAAGCGAATTTGCGGGTTTTGTCCATCAGAATGCGGCTCCGGAAGCCGCCCTGCGCGACACAGGTTGGACAACCTCGCCGAAGAGAGCGTTCGTCCGCAGCTTGCGGAGGCGGCGGGGAATGAGCCGCCGCATGGAGCGGGCTCGGACTGGAACCGACGACGCATCGCCGGAGCGGGGACTGAGACCGCCGGAGAAAAAGCCGAGCCCGCGCATTCGGCCCGGCGCATGAAGCGGAAGCCGGAAACAACCTACACCCTCGCCGCCGGCCGAAAACACCGCGCCGGCGCGGTCGCTGAGGAGGGAAGCCTCCGCCCCGCCTGTTGTCGGGAAAACCCGCTTGAGGCTATTTCATTAGGAGCATCTGCCTGGCGCGCTTGATGCTTTTGGCCAGGCAGATGCTCCTAATGAAATAGCCTCAAGCGGGT
>JAGHDA010000128.1 GCA_021160185.1 Verrucomicrobiota bacterium | reverse complement strand
GAAGTTTACCTCGAGGGCGTTTTTCGCCGCCTCGGCGATCTCGCGGGCGTCGTCCACGGTGGAGGCCAACGGGGCTTCGCAGTAAACGTGCTTGCCCGCCTTCAGGGCGTCGAGAACGACTTGCTTATGCTGATGAGTGGGAGTGGCCACAATCACGCCCTGGACCTTGTCGTCTTCGAGCAGTTTCCGGTAGTCGGCGTATTTTTTGGCTTCGGGAGCCAACCGGCCTCCGCGGCGCAGGTAGGCCGGGTAGGTGTCGCAGACAGCCACAACCGGGCCGAACTTGATGCCGGAGAGCGTTTTGAGGATCTCCCGGCCCCACGTGCCGCAGCCGATCACTCCCACGTTCAACGGCGGCGTTTCCCCTTTGTAATGCGTTTCGCCGGACGCGCTTTCCGCTCCTTGCAGGGGGATGCCTCCCATCATCATCATGAGGGTGGCAGCCGAGCCGCCCCGCAGGAAATCTCGCCGATTCAATTGTCCTTGGTCTTGGTCCGTCATGGCCTTGTCTTATGCTTCTTGCCGGTTTGTTCAGTCGGCCTCAGTTTAGTCGCAGACGCCGGATAGGTCGTCTTGCGAAATAAGAGGGCTTTGGGGGCGTTTTGGCAATGTTTTTTGCTGTCGAGGTTCCGCGGTCCCTCTCCCCTGCCCTGCCATTTTGACGCGCGCTAGCCCGCTCGGATTCAGCGGACTCTTCTTTTCTTCGTCGTTTCAAGGGATGTCGGCGCGGAGGGGGGCGAACCTCGGATCGATGTTTCGATCCCCCGCCCGATCAGAGAGCGATTCCTGGAGGCGTTCCGCAGGAATCGGCGCGGTTCCTCCCGGCACAGCGGCCGCTAATGCGCCCAGGACGTTGCCGAGCGCGCAGCAGACCGCCAAGGGCTCGCCGACCAGCCATCCGTGGGCAAAGCCCGCGGTGAACGCGTCGCCCGCGCCGCATGTGTCAACGATTTTCACCTTCCGACCCGGCTCGTATACCGGCCCTTCGCTCCGGGACACCGCAAGGGCTCCCCGCGGCCCCAGCGTGACCACGCAGCCTTCCAGATCCGCCCGCTCCAGGATCGCCCGGGCGAACCGATCCGAGGGCGTCGCCGGAACCCCGGCGATTCGGGCCACAGTCTCGATTTCTTCCTCGTTGAGCTTGAGGAGCGTGGCCCGTTTCAGCGAAGCCTCCACCGTTTCCCGCGTGTAGCACCCGCGCCGCAGATTGACGTCCAACAGCCGCACAGCCCCGCGCGCCGCCTCCAACAGTTGGTAGAGCGTCTCGCGCGAGCGGGGGCTTCGCTGGATCAACGTGCCGAAGCAGAAGCAGTCGGCCTTTTCCGCCAGGCGCGCCAGGGCTGGAGTCAGCTCGATAGCGTCGTAGGCGCGGTTGGGCAAGATAGTGAAATCGGGCGATCCATCCGCCGCCACCTGCACCTCCACCGCGCCGGTGGGCAACGCCGGGTCCCATTGGAGCCATTCGTCCCGAAGGCCCAATTCCCGAAGCTGTCGCGCCGCCTCCCTCCCCAGGTCGTCCTCCCCTACCCGGCTGACGAAGCCCACCGCCTCTCCGAGCGAATGAATGCGACAGGCGAAGTTGAAAGGCGCTCCGCCCAAGGCAGGACCGCTCGGGAGCAGATCCCAAAGGATTTCTCCGAAAGCCAGGACTTGCCTTTTCCCTGTTCCTCTCCCCTTTGTTGCGGGCATTGTCTCTTCGGGGTTTCAGGCGCTGTGGGCGGTTTTGCTAGTCAGCCTCGACCGCCCGGAACATAATGCCGCCGAAGGAGAAAGGAGGCAACCACGAACCATGGCCGTCAAAATTTCTCGGATTGAGTGTCTTTCGGTCCCCTACCCTACCCGAGGCCGCTTCAAGTTTTTTGAGGACGCTCGGGGACGTCCTCTCGGCCGTCCTTCGGTTCTGGTCCGCATCGAGGCTGACAACGGCGCAGTCGGCTACGGCCAGAGCGTCCCGGTTCCCAAATGGAGCTACGAAACGCCCGAAACCGTAGTCAGCACGATCCGCAATTACTTGGCCCCTGCCCTGATCGGCGCGGATGTTTACGACATTGAAGGCATCCACGAGCGAATGGACCGCGCCATCGCCCCTTCCTTCTCCATCGGTCAGCCGATCTGCAAGGCGGGCGTTGATCTGGCGGTCCATGACCTTGTCGGCCGCATCGAGGAAAAAAGCGTTCGAGATTTGTGGGGATTACATGGGAAAAAAGAGTGGCTTGAGCTGAGCTGGACACTGAATCCGCGTTCATTGGGTGAGGTCGAAGGGCTTATCGCTGAGGGCAAAGCAGAGGGGCACAGCAACTTTAACGTTAAAGTTGCTCCAGACCCCGCCTTCGATATCGAGCTTTGTAAATTGGTCAAGACGTTGGCGCCGGAAACGTTCCTTTGGGCGGACGCAAACGGGGGCTACACCGAGGAGGCCGCCTTAGCCGCCGCTCCCAAACTGGCAGATGCCGGTGTTGACGTTCTCGAACAGCCGTTGCCCGCCAACCATCTCACCGGTTATCGAAAACTTAAGAAACAAGGAGCCTTGCCGATCATTCTCGACGAAGGCGTGGTGTCCCATCGGGACCTCATCGAGTTTCACGATCTGGGGCTTCTGGACGGGGTGGCGATGAAGCCGGCTCGATGCGCCGGGCTGCTCGAAGCGAAAAAGCAGGTGGAAATCCTTAGAGAACGTGAGCTTTGGTTCCTAGGCAGTGGATTGACAGACCCGGACTTTTCCCTCGCCGCGGCTCTCCAGCTTTACGCTGCTTTCGATCTGGACCGGCCCGCCGCTTTGAACGGACCGCAGTTCCTTGCGGCCTCGTTTCTTAAGGTTCCATGGGAAATCCGGGAGGGGAAAATCCGCGTTCCCCGAGGTCCTGGGCTTGGCGTGGAACTGGATGAAGGGAAGCTTGCTGAGATGTTGGACGGGGAGAGCCCCCAGTGGGCGTAACAGGCGGGCCCTCCCCTGCCCGACCGCGCGCAAGACCTCTTTATCGCCCCGTGGGCAGGAGCCGATGTTCGATGCGTTTTTTCTGGTGAAACTCGAGCGGGGGCAATTCGGTGAGCGTGGGCGACTCAGTTTCATGGAGGATCTGGCGGGCCAATTCTTGAAACGCGCGCCAGCGATCCCAGTTAAGCTCCGGCGAGTGCGCCGCTCGGCGGAGCAAGCTCCGCCACTCGATAATGAGCCGATCGATGTCTCCCGGACCTGTCCAATCGGTGATCCACAAATATTTGCTTGACGGGTCGCGGTGGATCGAGGCGACGATTTCAGCCGCGCCGGAGCCGTAATCGGGCGGCAGACCGTGCTCAAGATAGCCTGGGACCGATAGGCGCCCGTACAGATTTCGGCAGGCCATTGCCAGCCTTCCTCCCCACCGATCGTCTTCCCGGGCGAAACGAAATCCGGCATCCAGATTTGCCAGGTCGTAGACCAGCACATGAAAGCGATAG
>JAGHDA010000365.1 GCA_021160185.1 Verrucomicrobiota bacterium | reverse complement strand
TGACACGCCCTCTCCCGGCGGACTGGCCGGCATGGGTCAAGTCCATGCCGGCCAGTCCGCCGGGAGAGGGCGTGTCATGGTTCAGCCCCAGACGGACATTGATCGCCGCGTCATTATAGCAGGCGATCCCTGCCGATGCGGCCGAACCGAAGCCGATTTCCGAGTCCACGCCGCACACTTGGCAACGCCGGACCGCCACCGCGCGACGCCTCGGAAACCGATCGGCAAGCTCCGCCGGCGGATGCCGCGCCTTGGCCATCACAGCGGTGGCGTATCCCCCATGCCAGGCGTGGAAATCGCGAATTTCCACATCTTCCACAATCCATGCGGGCCGCCCGGGACCGGTCCCTTTGGGATCCATGCCGGCTGTGTAATCGGTCGCTTCGATCATCAGCGGGAACGCCTCCACGCCCGCGGCCGTCCAATGCGGCAGCGGAATCTTCCCGTTAGCCCCGCAGTTTCGAATCCGGATCCGCCGCACAAGTCCCCGGCGCGCCGCCGCCCGCAGGGCGCTCAGTTTGAACCCGCCGGGCCAGGAGGGATTCGCGGCGGTGTTTGTCGCCGCCCACTCCGGCCAGTTGGCGTCAAGCGTCATGCCGATGAGCGCAAACCGTTCCAGTGGCGCGGCCGTTCGAATTTGCCAGGCTTCCCACAGCGGCCCTGCGGGGCGATCAGCCGGACCGCCCCGCGGCGGCTTGCAAATCAGGGAAGGGCGCGCCTCGGGCGAGGCGCCGGGGGCGTTGGTCCCGATCAGCCACAACTCCGCTCCTTTCACTCCGGCCGGCGGCGATGGAAGCCGCCACGGCCCAAGCCGGTACACGCCTGAAAGCAGCCAAAGCCGCGCCACCGGATCGCGCCGCCATATCGACCGAACCAACGCGTTGACCGCCGCCGGCTCCAGAGGCATGGGCCGCGCGTAGGAATTGGCCCCGAGCGCGCCTCGAAAGCCTCGGGCATCGTCCGGAGGACACAGGAAGATGTCCGCCGTCCGGGATGTCTGGGCGAAAAAGACCGCCGCCGCGATCCATGCCGCGCCGCGGCTTCGGGCCGGTCGTTCGGCTTTTCTCAACGCGCCGCCCCTCATGCTGCCGCAGATCTTGCTTTTCCTTGTTCCGCGTGGCAACCGCCGTATCCTCGCCCTGTGAGGATTCTTTTCATCGGGGATGTAGTGGGCCGGCCGGGCAGATTGGCGGTGCGGGAGCTGCTCCCCCGGCTTCGGCAGACGTGGAGAGCGGATTTTGTCATCATCAACGGCGAAAACGCGGCGGGCGGAGCGGGCCTCACGGCGAAGACCGCCGAGGAGCTTTTTGCAGCAGGGGCCGACGTCATCACCACGGGGGACCACATATGGGACCATAAAGAAATTGCGGCCTATATCCAACGGGAGCCCCGGCTCCTGCGCCCTCTTAACTACCCGCCGGGCGCGCCCGGCGAAGGTCTCTACGTAGCGCGAAACACCGTTCCTCCGCTGGCGGTCATCAATCTCCAAGGCCGCGTCTTCATGCCTGAGCTGGACAACCCGTTCCTGGTTGTGGAACGGGAGCTGGAGCGCCATCGCGGACTTGAGGCGGCCGTCTTCATCGACTTTCACGCCGAGGCTACCAGCGAGAAGATCGCCATGGCCCGAATGCTCGACGGCCGGGTCGCCGCTCTCATCGGCACCCACACCCATGTGCAAACCGCGGACGAGCAGATTTTCCCCGGCGGAACCGCTTATCTCACCGACGCAGGCTTTACCGGGCCGCACGAGAGCGTCATCGGCCGGAAAATTCAGCCGATCATCGAGCGATTTCGCACCAACCTTCCCCGGCGCTTTGATGTTGCCTCCGGAGGCGTTCTCCTCCAGGGCGCGGTTGTGGAAATCGACTCCGCCACCCGTCGGGCGACGGCCATTCGGCGCGTCTCCGAGCCGTTGATGCCGTTCTTCAGCGAGGGAAGCCCCGAAGCCGCCGCCGCGCGCGGAACCCGCGTCGAGCCGCGCCGTTGAGAGGCCGTTGCGGATGTTTCCTCCGGGCTTGCTCTGCATTCCGGCCGGCACGCCGCCTTGACTCGAGGTTCCGTTCAGCGGTTGGGGAGGCTTCGTAGGACGTTGAGCTTCGCCGCCGCTCGTGGCAGACTCGGCCCATGAACTCCAGAGAACGCGTCTTTGCTCATCTGGAGGGCAAGCCGGTGGACCGGTTGCCCTTGATGCCGATCACCATGATGTACGCCGCCGAGCAGGCCGGCGTCCCGTACGGCCGTTATGCGGCCGATCATCGCGTTTTGGTTGAGGCGCAGCTCCGCGTCGCCGAAAAGTTCGGATTCGATTACGTCTCGGTCATTTCCGACCCGGCGCGGGAGGCGAGCGACCTGGGCGCGAAGGTCGTTTTTTTTGAGGATCAACCCCCGGCGATCGTCGAGGAAGAAGCGCTGCTTGCGGACAAAACCCGTTTGGCGCGGCTTTCCCTGCCCGATCCCCATGCGGGCAGGCGGATGAGCGACCGGCTTGCCGGCGTGGTCCTTCTCAAGGAGCGAGTCGGCAAGGAGAAGCTGGTCGAAGGTTGGGTGGAAGGGCCTTGCGCCATGGGAGCGGACCTGCGCGGCATTAACACCATGATGCTCGATTTCTATGACGATCCCGATTTCGTTCGCGATCTTTACCGGTTCGCCGTGGACATGGAGCTGGCCTTCGCCAAGGCGCAGATCGAGGCGGGGGCGGACCTGATCGGCGTGGGCGACGCGGCGGCTTCGCTGATCGGACCCAAGTTCTACAACAGCCTGGTGTGGCCGGAGGAAAAGCGGCTCGTGGACGGCATCCGAGCCATGGGGGCGAAGGTCCGGCTCCATATTTGCGGCGACACCCGATTCATCGCCGAAGGCATGGGCAGGCTGGGCTGCGACATTGTGGATCTGGACTCCCTCTGTCCCATGGATCACGGCCGACGCGCGATGGGGCCGGATCAAGCGCTTCTCGGCAATCTGGATCCGGTTCGCGCCCTTCGGGACGGCACGCCCGAGTCGGTGACCGCCGCTGTCGCTGAGTGTCACCGGCAAGCGGGGCCGCGGTACATCGTGGGGGCGGGATGCGAAATCGCCAGGGCTACGCCGGAGGAAAACGTCTTCGCGCTCGCCCGGTACGCCCAAACCCATTGTCCTTAGCGGCCGACGCCGCGTTCGCCGACTCGAAGTCGAGTCGGGCAAAGCCGTCCGAAACGCGGGCGGCGCTGGCCAAGAAACCCTGAGGAGGATAAAGTCCCATGGTGGCGGCGATGGTTTTGGTCATCGATAATTACGATTCGTTCACCTACAATTTGGTGCAATACATCGGTGAGCTCGGAGCCGAGCTGGCGGTTTATTGCAACGACCGGATCAGCGTCGAGGAAGCCGAGCGACTCCGCCCGGAACGGATCGTGATTTCCCCCGGCCCCTGCACGCCGAACGAGGCGGGAGTCTCCAACGAAATCATCCGCCGATTCGCCGGACGCGCGCCGATTCTGGGCGTTTGCCTGGGCCATCAATGCATCGGAAGCGTTTTCGGGGCGACGGTCGCCCGCAACTGGCGGCTGGTGCACGGGAAAACCTCCCTGATCTACCACAATGGGCGCGACCTGTTTGCAGGAATTCCCAACCCCTTCCTTGCCACCCGCTATCATTCTCTGGTCGTTCTCAGGGAAACGATCCCCGATTGTCTGGAAATAACCGCCGA